>CALXKE010000011.1 GCA_944388805.1 uncultured Clostridia bacterium
AATGTATCAATATTTCTAGGAATCCAGCTTATGGGCGGATTCTATACAAAAATCCAAGCAGCTACAATGCTTGGAGTGTTTACTAAAAATATTGAATAACATCAAACATTTAGCTTGGGTTGGATTCTTATATAAAAAGATAAGACCCTATAAACCTACAAATAGGTATATATATATTATACTACTTTTATCCGTATAAATCAAATGAAGTGCTTGATATATCAAGCATTTTTCTGCTTTGAAGATTGAAAAAAATGGAAAAACATGTTATAATTTTATTATGTAAAGTGGGTGATTTTTATGTCCGATTTTAATAGTAAAGAATTTGGTAATAAATTAAGAGAATTAAGAAAAAGTAAAGGATTAAGTCAAGAAAATCTTGCTAATAAATTGAATATAAGTAGAACAACGATAGGTAGATTTGAAAGTGGAGAAATGATACCGAATGCTCAGATAATAAAAGAATTATGCGAAATTTTAGGCGTTTATTCTACTGAATTATTTGAAATGGACTACAAGATAAAAAATAGAAGTGATATAAAAAATCCATTTAAAGCTAATTGCCTATACATGTATTTTAATGCTTATAATTATAGAACGGGAAAATTTGGTAAAGGTAAATATAGATTAGATATAAAAGAATATCCAAATTATATACAAGTAGATATGATTGATTTAGCAGACAATAAAATATATACCTCTGGATATATGCTATCTGATGATAATGCTTGTTTTATCATACTTGAAAATTATAAACCTAATAATGCTAGATTAGAAGTTGCAGAAATTATAATTAATGTATGTAACGGAGTAGATGATTTAATGATGGGGTCTTATCTAGGAACAGATAGACAATATAGACCTTCAATTAGAAAATGTTATTTTTCAAAAAAAGATGTTGAATTTACTGATAAGATGTTTGAAGATTTAAAATTAACAGAAAAAGAAAATATCACATTAAAAAAGGAAAATGCACTATATTTGGAAATATTTAATAATTAAATAAGTTATAAAAATATAAAGAACGTGAATTTTTAATTGCACGTTCTTTTTTTGTGCTTATTTCAATACTTTATAGGATTTTTAAAACTAATTTTTTAGTGATTTTTAGTTTGAATTAGAAAGAATATTAAGAAATTAGAAAATATTAGAGAAATGGATTTTTATACCTTTCTCCCATGCTACCATATAATCAAGCTAGCAAAAAAATAATTGATATTGCAATATCATAGAAAGGACAAAACAAAATTGAATAATAGAAAAGCAAAAAAACATCAAAAAAATGCTCTTGATTTTGATTACAAAAAATTATCAGAAGATGAAATTCTTTTAGATAATGTACTTACTACTGATGAAAAAGATATTTCTAAAAATGAAATTGTTGACAAAATGATAAAAGGTAATATTTCAGATTTAGTAAAAAATCAATTAAATAGTAACAAAAGAAATGACTTACAGGAAAGTATTTATACAGGCAATGAAAAGAATATGAGTCCTTGGTTTGCAGAATATAAAAAACAAAGAATAACCATTACAAAAGATAAAATTAGAGCTTATTTAAGAAATTATAAGGATTTAGGAAAATTAATTAAATACCGTAAAGAAAAAATTGAAAGAGAAGAAATTAAACCAGAAAGCCATGAACTAAATCTTAATGATCTTGAAAATTATGATTTTTTAGAAGAATCCGTAATTGATAAACAGACATTTTTAAGTTCAACAGATTATAAAATTCAAGAAATGGAATTTTATCAAAAAGAACTAATGATGATTTTAAAATATCTTAAAAAATATATATTTGTTTCATATCAATTTTTGGTACTGAAATATTATTTAAAGCTTTCTGACAAAGACTTAAAAATTGCTACGAATATTGAAAAAACAGATTATATAGACAATGTAATAATCGAATATATTTATCAAAAATTATATGAGGAGGCTAAAAATAATGGCAGAGATAAGGACAATCTATAATGCCATTAATGAAGGTAATGTTATGAAAAGATATGTGGATTTGAGAAATATAAAAATTGAATCTCGTAATGATTTATTAAAGACTTGTCAAGTATTTAGAAATCCAAAGTTTGAAACTCTCAGAATTATATATATGCGAAATAATACGATTATCAATTATGAATCTATTACATCTAAACTTCCTAATTCTTGTAATGTATTTAGAGTAAAAGCTAATACTCCATATTTAAAAGATATTAAAGGATTTGAGGATATTAATAGAAGAATGTATCGACTTGGAGCTAATGGTTATTATTTACAACATAATCATCCATCTGGAAATGCAAAGGCAAGTATAGAAGATATGATACTTACAGAAAGATTATCTAAAAATGTTAAAGGATTTAAAGGGCATATTATTATAGACCATGGAACATATGCATGGATTGAAAAGGATAATAGAACAGGAAAATTAAAAGCAGAAAATAATATTTTAATTGAATATTTACCAACATTAAATACACAAGATGTAATAAAGGATAGTCCTTTATTACATAAAACTATCAGCTCAAGAAATGAATTAGCAAGATTAATGTATGATGTAAAACATTCTAATAATTATTCATGTTTAGTATTAACATCAGCAACAAATAATATAAGGCTATTTCAAGAATTACCTAATACATTTATTAATATGAGTTATAGACAAATTGGTGGATATATCAAGAACAGATGTATAAATACTGGTTCTATAAGAGCTTTTTTGGCTACAATGGATAGACCATTTTTTGAAAGAGCTAAAGACCTTGTTAAATTGGGATATGTTACAGACTGTATCGCATATATGATTACAAAAGACAAATCAGAAATAATTGAAGGAGCAGATAAAGAAAGTATAGATCAAGATATTTTTAAATCATTGAATATTAATAAGAAAAAATTAATGAATAAAGAAGGAGAAGATTTAAGTATATGAAAAAAACAAGTAAAAATATACAAGAAGAAATAAATGAATTAAATCAATTTTTTGAAGATATGGAAAAAAGTCTATTCAAAGAATATTCTAAAGAAGATTTTGAAGAAATGGAAAAAGAATATATTTCATCAGAAAAAAAGAAAGAGAGGTGTTCTTATGGGAGATAGAGCTGTAATTAGTAATAATACAAAAAATCTAGGAGTTTATCTACATTGGAATGGTTATCGTGAGTTTGTAGAGTCAGTATTGGCATATTGTGATTTAAAACAATATAGAAGTCCTGATAGTGATGATGAATATGGTTGGGCAAGGCTATGTCAAGTTATAGGAAATACTTTAGGTGGTACACTTTCACTAGGTGTTGGCAGATACGAAAAAATGGATACAGATAATTATGATAATGGAACTTATATTATTCAAGGTTGGGATATTAAAGACAGATTATATAAACATTATATAGACCAAAAAAGAGAAGATTCTATTTTAGATGACCTAAGACAAATTAATACAAAACAACCTAAAGAGGAACAATTAGAAGATAAGGAAATACAAATTTATGCAAGAAATTGGGAAGAAAAACATTTAGATAGATTAAAAGATAAAGATAGAATTGTAGTTGAAAAGAGAATTAAAGAAAGAGAAAAATCAAAAAATAAAGAACAAGAAATACCTTATGAAGTTTTAGAAAAAACAGGTACAACCTATAAATTAAGTAAAGGGGATGATGAACATAGAAGATAAAGAAAAAATAATAAATGAAAATTTAGAAAATTCCAAAGAGCAACTAATTAAAAATATTAATTTATTAAATAATTCTATAAGCAAAAATAGTAATGAAATTGATATGAATAAATTAATAGTTTTATTAATTGAAAAATTTAATATAAATCCGTTTACTAATATGAAAGTTAAAGATGTTGCAACAGATTTAGGAATGAATCAAAATAATGCAAATGATTTATTTAGAAGAAATGATTTTCCTGCAATAACTTTTACTAAACCAAAACAAATTTGTTGGTTATCATATTTACTTTGGAAAATGGAAAGGAGGGTATAAGCTACGGATAATGATATAAACCATGGAAGTGGTTCAATATACTTTAGAAACGATCGTAAAAAATGGATGGCTCGATATTGGGAATATGATGTAATGAAAGATAGAAATGTAAAGAAAACCAAAACATGTGAATCAAAAGAAGAAGCAGAAGAATTTTTAAAACAATTAAATTACCGTAGAGAAAATCCAATTTACATTAAAAATAATGGGATTCCATTATATGATTTAATGCTTACAAATTTAGATAACAAGAAAAATGCTAATTTAATTTCACAAGCACAATATGATAGGGTTAAAAGAAGTCTTAATGTAATAAAAAAAGCACCATTTTGTTTTAGAAATATAGAAGATATTAAATCAGAAGAAATACAAGCATTTTTAAATGAAATGGCTAAAACATATAGTAATTCTTCATTGAAAAAATTTAGTGAACAATTTGGACAAGCTTTTAAATATGCTTTTAACAAGGGATATATTAGTAAAAATCCTATGATAGAAGTAATAAGACCTAAAAGTGTAAAAAAAGATAAAGATGTAAGAGCAATGACAGTTGATGAAGAATCAAAATTTATTAATTATTTATTAGAACATAGTGTAAAAGATATTCCGTATAGAAATGCTTTCTTAATGCAATTACTTATGGGATTTCGTATTGGAGAAGTTTTAGCATTAAATAGTGGAGATATTGATTTATCTCATCATTTAATTAATGTAAATAAAACATTAACAAAACTAGCAGACGGAACAATAGTTATGAGTGATTCTCCTAAAACCAAAGCAGGAAATAGAATATTACCTATTCCAAAAGTATTAGAACCATTTATTATTGAACAATTAAAAATTTCAAAAGATATACCCAATAATGATGAACATTTATTATTTAAACCACCCATTGTACATTATGCAAGAGTAAGTACATTAAATTGGTCTTTAAATAAAATATTAAAAGAATTGGATATTCCACATTTTTCTACTCATAGTTTAAGGCATACATATGCTACCAGAGCAATAGAGGCAGGAATGAGTCCTGTTGTATTACAAAAATTAATGGGACATACTGATGTATCTGTTACATTAAATGCTTATACTTCTGTGTTTGATAAGTATAAGAAAAATGAACTTGAAAAAGTAAATGAATATTATATGGAACAAAATTTAATTGATAATTCAAATGCAAATATATTGACTTTAGATGAACCAGCTATTATAATCGAAAATGAAGATAAAAAAAATACAGATTCGTTTGAACGATAATTAAATTTGAATAAAGAAATCCATGTATTACTTGAAAATACTAATGGTAGCAAGTAAGTGCTACCATTAGTTATAAAAAATATTTTTTGGTAGCAACTTTGGTAACAAATTGCAAAAAATAATCAAAAATAAAATAAATTAATTTAAATTATTTTTAAATAAAACGCTTGATATTAGGGCATTCCATAAAATAATATAAAATATTTTAAAATAAAAAAAAGAGGCTAAAAGCCTCATAATTGGTTGCGGGGGTAAGACTCGAACTTACGACCTTCGGGTTATGAGCCCGACGAGCTGCCAACTGCTCCACCCCGCGATATAAAATTTACAAATACAATTATACTACTAATAAACAACAATGTCAACACTTTGATTAAAAATACAATATTTTCCAATCAAAAACATATTTAACTTTTCACTTAATAATATCTAAACAAACTTTATTATCTCATATATTATATTCAAAAATTAAAGAAATATTCCAAAACCCAAAGTAAAAACTAAGAAGAATAGCAAAGATCTCAAAATAAAATAAGAATAAAATTAAAAAAAGTATATTTTTTCATCAAATTATGATATACTAATCTTGCAAAAAGGTAAATATTTAAATAAACACCTTTTACATTATAAAACATTATAAAAAAGTAAAAAAAAGAAAGGAATGATTATTATGAAAAACGAATTAGTTATAAAAAAATGTAAATCTTGTGGAGCAACCGTAAAAGTCATAGAAGATTGCAACTGTGAAGGATGTGGAATTATTTGTTGTGGTGAACCAATGGAAGTTTTAAAACCAAATTCAGTTGATGCCGCAGTTGAAAAACATGTACCAAATTATGAAAAAGTTGAAGATGAAATTTTTGTTACAGTAAATCATGTTATGGAAAAAGAACACTTTATTGAATGGGTAGCTTTAGTAGCAGATAATAAAGAATATATGGTTAAATTATATCCAGAACAAAATGCTGAATGTCGTTTTCCATATATCCCTGGTTCTTGTTTATATGCTTATTGTAATAAACATGGTTTATGGAAAAAAGACGTTGAATAAAATTTCTAAAATCCCAATAAAATGAATTTATTGGGATTTTTCTGTTTCCGTACAAGTAACAACTTGTTCTCCAATGTCTGCTATCAAATCACTTGCATTTTCCACACCTTTGGTAAATACACCTATCAAATATGTATTTTGACCATAGATAATTCCATAATCATGTTCATATTCCTCATAAGAACCATATTTGTGAGCTACTTCATACTGTAGCAAATTAGTTTTTAAGTATCCACCACCTGAAGATATTTTCATATATTCGATTAGTTCACTATATTTATTTGCATTTTGATATAAATATTGCAATACATCATAATAATATGAAACATTTGCAACATTTGATGAATAAAACGCTTCTGTGAGTTCTTTATCTGAATATTTTGTTAATTCTTGTTTACATTTTTCATATCCCATACTATGTACTAAAATATTTAATGCTGTATTGTCACTATTTACTATCATTTGTTCTAGTAAATATGAAATTGGAATTCTCTCTCCTACTGAATAATCTGCTGCAGTACTTCCATCTCCTGCTTCATAGTCATCACTGTTATATAATAATGTGTCTGATAAACTTAATTCTCCTTCTGCTATTTTATCATAATATAACATAGCAACTGGAACTTTTATGGTACTTGCTGCTGTAAAATAGGTATTTTCATTGTAGAAATAATACTTTTTTTCTTCTATATTATAATAGAAAAAGAAAAAGTTATTTTCATTTAAATTATTGTCTAGCATAATTTCATTTATTAAATTTTCTATATTGCTATCTACCGTTTCTTCTATAACAGATTCTTCTATACTTGCTGTTTCCATACTTTCTTCTTCTTTCTGTTCTTCTGCCTGTTCGTTCACCTCTTCTTTACTTCGCGTGATATAATTATATATGACAATTCCAATCGAAACAATTATGCATATAGAAAGCCCTATTTCTAACATTTTATAATTGATTGTTAGTTTACTTTCTTTTTTCTTGGAATGTTTTCCTTTGTTACCCATGTACTCTACTCCATTTTTATTTCATTATATCATAAAATTTTATTTTTTATTAAAATTCACCATAAATTTACATTTCTAGTTTTATCCAAATAAAAGTCTTGCTTATATAATATTTCATTTTGGGTCAAAAAAAAACTGATAATTATTTTTATTATCAGTTTTCTATTATACTGTTACAATTCACAACCAATATTATTTTATAGATTCATATAGGATTATGCTATTTTATCTTAAAAATCCATTAATAATCTCTTCTTCTGCCTCTTTTTCAGATAATCCTAATGTCATTAATTTTGTTAATTGTTCACCTGCAATTTTTCCGATAGCTGCTTCATGGATTAAATTAGCTTCTACATTATTTGCTGTAATTTCAGGTGTTGCTGTAACAATGGCATTATCTTTTATGATGGCATCACATTCACTATGTGCAAAACATTTTTCATTTCCATATATTTTAGAAATAAATTCTTGTTTTGAGTTTTCTGTTGCAACAGATCTAGATGTAACATGTGTACTAGAGTTTTCTCCATTTAGTTGTACATCAAATACAGTTTTTGCATATTGTTTTCCAGCTGTCATAATTTTTTCTGTTACCACAAAGTTTGTGTCATGTTCTAGTACACCTTTTGTTTCTCTAATGGTTGAGCTAACACCTTTGATTTGTGCACTTTCCATTTCTAAGCTACTTCCTGGTTTTAAATATACCTCTGTTACTGGGTTTAGTATTCTTTTTCCATCTCCATTTCCTTCTCCATAATGTTTTTCAACATATCTTACTTTTGCTCCCTCTTCTAAATAAAATCTATGAATTCCATCATGTTCTGAATCCTTATGATGATCATTATGAATTCCACAACCTGCTACTATGATGACATTAGCATTTTTGCCAATATGAAAATCATTATATACTAAGTCTTTTAATCCACTTTCTGTAATGATAACTGGTATATGTATGAATTCAAATTTGGTATTTTCTTTTACATATATATCAATACCAGATACATCTTTTTTTGTTACAATATTGACATTTTCTGTTACTTGTCTTTCTACACCTTTTCCATTTTTTCTAATATTATAAGCTCCTTTGGTGATATTTTCTAAATTAGATACTTCACTTAAAAGTTGTTCATCTATTTGATTTAAGTTTTTTGATTCCATCTTGTCCTCCTTCTATTTAAATTATGATATATTACTTTCTATTTTTCTTATATATTTCTAAATTTTTAAAAAAAACATGTTTCTTATGCTTTCTATAAACCTTTTTCATTTTTCTTTGTTTCCGTTTTTAAGTATGGATGTGTTTATATTTTTATATGCACTTTTATTTACTGCTTATGTATTATTTCTAGCATTCCTTCTTTATTCTGCAACAACCTTTGCCTTTTACTTCTTCATTTAATATTTCTTCACTTGTGCCAATTTTTTGGATTTTTCCTGCTTTCATTAATATGATTTCATCAGCTATTTCTAAGATTCTTTCTTGGTGTGATATGATAATGGTTGTCCCTTTGGTTATTTCACTCATTGTTTGGAATACATCTATTAAATTATTAAAGCTCCATAAGTCAATTCCTGCTTCTGGCTCATCAAATATGGTTAATTTAGTCTGCCTTAGGGCAACGGTTGCAATTTCGATTCTTTTTAGTTCTCCACCGGATAAAGATCCATTTACTTCTCTATCTACATATTCTTTTGCACATAAACCAACTTTTGCTAATGCATCACAAGCTTCTTTTTTTGTTATTTTTTTATGTGCTGCTATTTTTAATAAGTCATAAACTGTGATTCCTTTAAACTTAACTGGTTGTTGGAACCCGAAACTAATTCCCAATTTTGCTCTTTCATTGATTTCCATATTGGTAATATCTTTTCCATCAAAGATAATTTTTCCTGAATCTGGTTTTTCAATTCCCATTATCATTTTTACTAATGTTGATTTTCCTGACCCATTTGGTCCTGTAATGGCAATAAATTTTCCTAAATCTATTTTTAAATTAATATTGTTTAATATTTTTTTGTTATCTCTTTCAAAACATATATTTTCTAATTCTAATATCATGTTTACCTCCTTTTTATTTTGTTAAAATGAACTATGTATTATATTATCGCATATGGTTATATTCTTATATTTCTAACAGTGTTTTTTATCATATTATACTATCTATAGTTAAAAAATGGGTTAACACATATAATCATTGCTTTTTATATCTATAAAACATTCAAAGCTATTTTATCTGGCGTCAAATTTTTAGTTTTGTTAACAAACACTTTTCTTGTTCAGTCTATTTTTTATAGTTACTTTTATACAACTTTGACATTTTGGATTATTTTCGTCATAATCACAATCTAAATCTCCTAAATCCATGATTTTGCTTATATATTTTTCTAGCTTTTTTGTTGTATCTGGTGACATAGCATGTTTCATAGATTTTGCTTCTTCTTCAGCATCTTTTTCATCTACATCTAATATATCCACTAAAAACATTTTTATAATGTCATGTTTTTTTATAATTTCCTTTGCCTTTTCTTCTCCTTGATATGTTAGATTGATGTCTCCATATACTTCATATTCTATCAAATCTAAGTCTCTTAAATTTTTTATAGCTCTATTAACGCTTGGTTTTGTAATTTTGAGTTTTTTTGCTATATCTGTCACCCTGATTTTTCCACTACTTTTTTCTAATATATATATTGTTTTTAGATACTCTTCTTGGGAATTGGTCAGTTTCATATTTTTCCTCCTTGTTAGTTTACGCTAACATTTTACTATGATTGTACTTTGTTGTCAAGTACTTTTAATAAATTTCGAGGGATTTTGGGGACGGACTCATTTTTCCCTTTTTCGAATTTAACCAAGATAAAATATATAGAATATAAAAAAATGAAGCAATTTTGCGTATCTAAATTTGAATTTAGAAATCTAGCTTATACAAAATTGTGTAATGCTTTTATATTCTATATTTTTAAATTACCAAATTTTAAAAAAAGGGAAAAATGAGTCCGTCCCCAAAATCCCTCGAAACGTCTTCTTATTCTACACAAATCAATTCTTTAATATTTTCATATTTTGCATCCCCTATACCACTAACTTCTTTTATTTCTTCTATGCTCTTAAATTTTCCATTTTCTTCTCTATAATTCACTATTTTTAGTGAAGTTGATGGGCCAATTCCTGGTAATGTTTCTAATTCTGTTTGTGTTGCTGTATTTATATTTATTTTTTGATTTTTGCTTTGTTGCGTTGTCCCTTTTGTTTGTTCTTCTTGAACGACACCACTTGCTGATGTTACATATTTTGAAGTTTCATCACTCATACTTTTATTTTGACTTTGGTCGTTTAGTTCATTTTCCTCTATATTTTCTCCTATTGTCGGTATATATATTTTCATTCCATCTTCTAATTTAAAAGCTAAATTAATATTTTTTGTATCTGCATTTTCTTTTAATCCTTCTGCTTTATTTATCGCATCTGATATTCTACTATTTGTTTCTAATTCCACAATACCTTCTTTATTCACTGCACCTGATACATGTACAATTATTTTTTCAGTTTCTTCTGTTGTCACTTCTTCCTTTTCTTCTAAATTCCCTATTGTATTTTCTTCTATGCTTTCTTCTGTAGATATGACCATATCATCTTCTTTTGTATAGACATAGTATAAAAAGGCAATGATAATTATTAACCCAATTATAACAATTATTATTTTTTGTTTCTTATTAAATTCATACATCATAATAATTTGATATATACTTAAATATATATCCTTCTTTCCTCCTTATAGATATTTAGGTTTTTGATGGTTTTACCTATAAACCTACAAATTATATGAATTTTTCTTTTTTTTCACCAAATATACATATATTTTGTATAAAATAGAAAAAATCTTACTTCTTGATAACTGATTTCAATTTAATAAATGTTAAGATTTATAGACGTAAAAATTGACAAGTAATTATTCTGCCCAATGTTGTTTTCATTGAATAAATTTTTTTATTTAATAAATTTCGGATTGCAAATTTCGACAAAATGCTATATAGTATTACTATTAATATGTTTAAATAAATTCATTATTAGGAGTTTATAAGATGAAAATACATGCAAAAAAAATTTTTATACTATCTTTTTTGATAGTAACCATATTATTTACAAATTTAAATATTGTTCATGCAACAGATAATGATGCAGATGCACCAGAAATCGTCTCTGGAGCAGCTATTTTAATTGATAATGAAACAAATAGAGTGTTATATGATAAAAATGCAAATGAAAGAATGTTTCCAGCAAGTACCACAAAAATTATGACAGCTATACTGGTATTAGAAAACTGTGATTTAGATGAAACTGTAACAGCAAGTTATGATGCTCTTATGAATATTCCTGATGGTTATGTAACTGCTGAAATTCAAGGTGAAGAACAATTCACAGTAGAGCAACTTTTAGAAATGTTATTAGTTCATTCTGCAAATGATGCGGCAAATGTATTAGCCGTATATGTTGGTGGTTCTTTAGAAAGCTTTATTTCTATGATGAATACAAAGGTTAATGAACTTGGATTAACCAATACACATTTTACAAATGCTTATGGATTACAAGAAGCTAATCATTATACAACAGCTTATGATTTGGCTAAAATTATGCAATATTGTATTCAAGATGATGATTTCAGAAGAATTGCTGGCAGTGTATCTTGCTCTATCCCTGCAACAAACAAATCAGGTGTGAGATCTTATACTTCCACTAACCAATTAATTCTTCCTGATAGCCCTAATTATTATAGTTATGTTACTGTAGGAAAAACTGGTTTTACCACAGAAGCTGGAAGATGTTTGGTTTCTTGTGCATATAGAAATGATATCGAACTTACTTGTGTTATATTAGGTGGCTTACTTTCAGATGATGGTGTATCTTCAAGATTTACAGATAGTATCTCTTTGTATGAATATGGATTTAATCATTTTTCTTTAAAAAATATTGCAAACCCTGGAGACATTATTACCTCCATTGAAGTATCTAATGCTACTCCTGCTACCAAATCTCTGGATTTAGCATTTGTAGATAGTATTCATGCTTTAGTTAATAATTCTGATCTTGATACAAATTATCTTCCTGAAATACAACTAAATTCTGATATTTCTGCTCCAATTGCGGAAGGTGATGTACTTGGAAAAGCGGTTTATACAATTGATGGAATTTCTTATGAAGCAGATATTGCTGCAACACATACTGTAGAAAATTCTCAATTACTTCAATTTGTATTACAAATTGGTGGCATATTGATTGCTTTAATAATTACTTTTGAAATATTCTTTTCACATAAAAAAAAGAAAAAGTATTTAGGTGATATATAAAGGCAGACAAGTTTTTTTACTTGTCTGCCCCTTTCTTATTTATGATTTATTGATAATCCTTTCCAATAATAATGGTTACATCTACCTTGCTAGAACTTCCTCCTGTCCCACTGTCAGAAATGGTTCCTATTCCTAGTGTTTCTTTTATATGACTCATTATTGTTGTTGAAACATCTTTTTTATTAGCAATTACTGTTTTACTCGTTGACGTTGTTGTTCCTGTTCTAGAAACATTATATCCCTCTTCTCTCAATTTATTGACAACTTCTTGAAGCAGTTTGCCATCACTTGTTCCATTGAGTACTTCTATTTTTATACTTGAATTAGAAGTTGTTGTTGAACTACTAGAGGTTGTATTTGTGGTATTGCCTGTTGTATTTGTCGTATTTTCTTCTGGTGTTCCTTCTTCTGTTAACGCTTCTGGATAGAATAATTCTTTTACCAATTGTTGTGTTTCTTCTTCATCCACTACAAAGATACTAACACCATTTGTTTGACTTACGTCTGGTACAATTCCTGGTAATGATGCTGTTTGTAAGTTTTCTGTACTAAATTCTACTGCATATGGTAAATAATCTTTTAAAATATTGAAATCTAAGTTTGTTATTAAATTTCTACTAGCAATGTCTATAATCGTTCCTAGTTTTGTTATGTTTTCTAATTTTACGGTTTGTTCAACTACTGCTGTAATAAATTCTCTTTGATTTCTCATTCTTCCGATGTCATTATCACCATATTCTGATGGGAAACTTGTTCCATCATTATTTTTTCTAAATCTTAACAACTCTTCTGCCGCTTGGCCATCTATTTCTTGAAGCCCTTCTTCAAAATGGATATGCAAATCCTGTGATGTATCATCATAATTCATATCTGTTGGAACATAATATTCGATTGGTCCAATTGCATCTACTAATTCTATTAATGCTTCTGTTTGCACGATTGCATAATATTGTAAATCTAATCCTGTTAATTCATTCACTGCATCTAAAGTCTCCATTGGGTCTCTCGTTATATTATAAATAGCATTTATTTTATCAGCGGCTACCGCTTTTTTTGTATTTGTTCCTGTAAAAGAATCCCTTGGAATAGATAATAATACTGCTTTTTGTGTATTAGGATTATATGAGGCTACAATGATTGTATCTGTCAAGGCAACTCCTTCTTGGTCTGTGCTAACCCCCATTAATAGTACTTGAAGTTCTCCTAAATTTTTCCTTGTCTCTTCATCATGTCCTACCACTGTTGCCAACATACCAGATAATCCTCCTCCATTTTTATGCACTCTATATGCAAATACACTTCCAGCAATTAACAAAATTAGTAATATGATTAAGAATATTTTTTTCCACATTTTCATCTTTTTCTTCGGTTTTTGCTTGTTTTTTTGATTTTGACTTTTATTTTTATTATTTGTCTTTTGTCTTTTGTTTACTTTATCCTTATTCACTTATAATCCACTCCTAAAAAATCATGTAATCAGTATAGCAAATATCTTATTAAAAATCAACAAATAAAGACAAATTTTAAGAATTTGTCTTTATTTGTGTTACAGTTCAGACTTATTTATACTTTTATGTTTTTAATTTTCACTTACTTTTGTAAATAATATATCTAAAATGTTATTTTCATTCATCATTTTCCCTATATACGATTCTTGAACCATTGCATAAACTTGATTTTGTGGCTCTATTTCTCCACTTAAATTTACAAGTAGTAATAAAATATATACAATTAATATACCTCTTAAAGCCCCATAAATAATGCCTCCTAATTGGTTTAATTGGTTCAATATTGGTAGTTTTGCAACTAAATTTGCTAATGCTGTAACAAATTTTAGAATAATTCTTATCACAATATATAATATTAAGATAACTGCTCCTTCTATAATATTAATAGAAATAGTTCTTGCTGTTTCTGGTAACATGTTATTTTGTATCGTTTCTACTACCTGATTTGCACCTTCTTCTTCATTTGTCATAATGTCATTTGCTTCCTCTAGAATTGCATTTTGAATGAATTCATCAATCCCTGTTACATTAATAATTACATTTGAAACTGGTTTATACAATAATAATGTTAATACAATAGCAATAATAACAGCTACCAATTGTATGGCTAATGTGATTAAACCTTTTCTATATGCTAAAAAAGTTGATAATAAAATAATGGCTACAATAATTAAATCTACAACAATACTCATAAAACTTCTCCTTTATTATAAATTAATAATTTCCACTTTATCTCTATAAATAATTCCGGCTATATTATCTGATACTGTTACATTTGTAACTTCTTGATTAGCTATATATCGTTTTACAAGCCAACCACCTGTATTTATAAATTCAACCTCTGTTCCTAAATTTAATGCAATGATACTTCCTTTTGTATAGATTTGTTTTATAGATGTATCAACTATATAATTTTGAATATTTTTACTATCAACATCTATAATATTAATAATAGAATTTGCCGAAAATATTCCTGATGATTCTTCCTCTACTGTCACAAAATACTTCTCTAAATTTATAGATTGTGCTGTTATCTTTTTATTTTCATTTTCAAATACAACAGATTCTTGACCGTTTTCTATTACATTTATCGTATCTGTATACATACATACAATTCTATCTTTATCTTGATAATCAATATTTACAATCAATTTATTTTGTTCACTCTTATAATTATTTTCATCAGAATTACTTGGATCTGTTCTTGCTTTTTCAATAGAGGTAATTCTTACATTTGATTGAATAATTGTTCCTGATGTATCCACTTCAGCAATTGCTAAATATTTATTATCATTCGAAATATCTACATCTACTGCCATCGTATATGATAAAAATGAGATAAATAAAGAATTTCCTTCTGGGTCAAATACTTGCACTTCGCTTTTATAACTTGTTCCTGTCATAATAACTGCTACATACCCATTTTTATTAACACATACTTTAGAGATATTTCCTTCTACTGAACTCTCCCAAGCTACCTCTTTGTCTTCAACGACATAAACTTTTTGCCCATTAGATTCTCCGATAACTAAAAATCGATTTGCAGAATCAAATAATGGATTGGTAATTTGTACTTCTAAATTTGCTTCCTCTCCTCCACTTGAGCCATACAAAGATAATTTATTTTTGCTTAATATTCCTATGTATTTGTTAAATGCATATATATTTGATGATTCACTCTCATCTAATTCGATGGTAGTAACTTTATCTTGTGAAATTTCCTTTTTAAATATTTCTACATCAACCCAATTTCTAAACTCATTGTTTGTAACATATAAAGCCACTACAACAATTGTAGCAACAACAAGAATAGAGATAGCAATGGATAAAATAATTTTTTTTGCATTTATTTTCTTGTTTTTTATTTCTGATTCTTCCCAATAATCTCTCATTACATTTCTCCTTATCTTTCGTTAATGATATTCTACTATACTAAATTTAAAAAAGCAAGCTAACGCTTGTTTTTTCTGCTATTTTCTCCCAATTTATGGTTTTGTTTTTTGCATACTTATTTTTATAATTTGAATTAGCCCTATATATCCAAATATCGGATATAATAAATTTACTAAATTCGAAAAACCAATATTAGAAACCAAAACTGCACTTACACATACTAAAATCGCATAATAGTGATATCTTTTCTTATCTTTTGCTACATTTTCTAAAAAACTTGTTCCTAAAGAAATACTTGTCGTTAAGATAGAACTTAAGATAATAAATCCATATATATATTCAAATATTGGTGAAATTCTTGAAGCAACATATACTGCTGGCATCTCTAAATTTGTAATATCTACATCTATTTTTGTTAATATAAAAAATACAATTAATGATAAAACAATTATCAAAATAGCAGTTAATCCAGAAATAACCCCTTGTTCTTGTTTATCATTAACAAGATTTCTTAATGCAATTAAAACAGGAATTAATAATATCGTGTTATAACTTCCATATAGCACACTATCCAAAATCCATTTCCAACTTGTATTTTCTGATACATAATGAGATATTTCTAATATGTTATTAGAATCTATTACAAACATACCTATTATAAATAAACTTCCAATTAATAAAGGAACAATATATTGACTTACCTTAATTAATCCTGACACATCTTTTAAAAATACTAGATAGCAAATGGATGCTAATAGAATACTTCCAATTAAAGAATCTATTCCAAATTGTTGCTCAAAATATGCTCCAAATCCAGCTATCATGATATAAAATGTGATTAAAATAAATATATTCATAATCGTATTAAAAATCTCTAGTTGTTTTTCCTTTTTTATAAAACCTTTTAAAAAACTTTTGTAATTTGTCACTTTATTTTCCTTGCAAATACCTAACACTTTATATGTAACAAATCCTAATAATACACTAGAAATAATAATTCCTAAAATTCCATTCATCCCATATTGATAAAAAAATATATAAATTTCTTGACCTGATGCAAATCCGGCTCCTATCAATGTTCCTATGATTACAAATACTGCTTTTAAGCTTTTTTTCATCTCAAAAATCCCTCTTACTATTATAAAATATTCCTTAATATTTCATAATATTCTATGAGATTTTTTCTATTTTATTCAAACAATTTTTGACCCATTTAGACCTATTCATCTTAGAATCCCCCCTGGGTAGGGAAAATATAGAATATAAAAAAATGAAATGACTTTATATTCTATATTTCCCCTACCCAGGGGGGAATTCCAAGATGGACAAAGAGGAGTGATCAAATAATTCCTATTTTCTTCTTCTTCTCTTTTGCCATACAATTAATCCTACTAAGATAATAATAACTGGCACTGTAAATATGATAATTCTTACAATTGTATCTTGTTGTTCAGTTGCTGTATATGTTACAGTTCCTGTGCTCTTTCTTGCTGTAATATCTTCTTCTCTATCTGACAAATATGCTAGTGAGTTTAATACCAAATCCTTATTGTATGATGACACTTGTATTGCTGAATATTGAGATTCTTGTGTCAATGGGTAATCTGAAATAAAGTAATTTTCTCCATATATAATTAATGTTGATGTTACTGCTGATGTTCCTGCTTCTTCATCAGCTTCTGTGATTGTTTTCTCTAATTCCGCACCAACTAGAAAAGAACCTGTTTCTTCACCTTCTGCAGCAGCTGCTGAACTATTGTTGAAGTTTGTTCTAAAATATGCTCCTTCACTGGTTGTTGCTAAATCTGTTTCTACCACATTTAAGTCTTCCAATCCATCTTCGTTGATATTAATTTTAGTTGGACTTGCAAAAATAACACCATCACTATATATATCTTCTGTTATCTTTGAATATCCTAAATTTGGGATAACCAAATCTGGTGAATTTGCTAGCATTCTTGATGAATCTGTTTCTCTAATAACACCTACATCAAAAGGATTTACTCCATATAAAGCTAACACTTCATTTACATTTGGCAAATCCATTGAAACTGCCATTGCTGCATTTAGCCATAAGATATTTCCTCCACGATTAATATAATCGATAATTGCTGTTTTTGCCATATCATTAAAATCTTGTGTTGGTGAAGTAATTACTAATGTATCACAATCATCTGGTACATTTCCTGTTGATAAAATATTTAGTGTATCTACTTCTGTAATTTCATTTTGTAAATATACATTTAAATAATACAAATTATAATCTAAAGTAAAATCACTATATCCCTCTAGAAAATATACTTTTGGAATATTATCTGTTGTAACAGATACAATAGCACTTGTTAATTTTTCTTCTGCAATGCTAATCGTTTCATATGTTGTAGTGTCATACGTTACTAAATCACTTGCAGTTAATACTTTTGAACGGTCTCCACATTCTACAATAATTCCTGATGAACCAGTATCTTGTATTCCATATTTTTCTACTAAATCTGGTCTACTATCTGCATCTACTGCCTCTACAACAATTCTTTCATTTGCATCTTTATATTGCTTTGCAAGTGCTACATCTGCATTATCATCTGTATAACCAACAAAATATATATGAACATCTTTATCGATATCCTTTACTCTTTCTTTACTCTCATCTGTTAATGTATACAATTTTTCTTGTGTTAAATCTATTGGTGTTAAGTCTAAAACTTTCATACCTGTATTAATCCCTAGAAATGCTGCCAATATTAACAACACTAATGATAATGTTCTGGTTCCATCAATTAACCATTTTCTTTTTACTGTTTGAACAAATTTACTTGTTTCTTTATCTTTTTTAGCTTTTTTCTTTTTCTCTTTCTTTTCCTTTTTTTCTTTTTTCTTTTCTTCCTTTGATTTTTTCTCTTTTTTTACTTTTTCTTTTTTTACTTTTTCTTTTTTTACTTTCTCTTTTTTATCTTTTACTTTTTCATTATTACTTGTTATTTCATTTTGCGCAGTATCATTTTTGTTTGTCTCATTTTTTATCGTTTCCTTTTTGCTTTTGTCATTTTCTATTTTTTCGTTTTTTACATTTTCTTCTTCACTTTTCAATTTTACTAACCTCCTATCTTACACTTTTTCTTCTTTGCATTACTATGATTGTAAATAGTAAGCACATAATTGTAAATGTTATATAAATTACTGTATCTGCAATATCAATTTGTCCATTAGGAAAATTAGTAAATAAATTGATTAATGAAAAATCTGCAAACACATCACTAAAGTTTGGCAAAAACCATGAAAATATGAAAAATGCTATTGTTATAACTCCTGCTATGATTTGATTTTCTGTTATACTTGAAGCCAATAATCCAAATGATATATAGCTCATAGCAAGTAATAAAAATCCTAATAAAGTAACCAATGCTGTTGTTATATGTGGTGTACCAAAATATGCTAGTATTCCAAAATATAAAAATGTACAAAGCTCAGTTATGATTACAATTAGTGTTGCTGATATAAATTTTCCTAACACGATTTTGGTAATGCTGACAGGTGATGTTAATAATAATTGCTCTGTTCCTGTTTTTCTCTCTTCTGCCAATGTTCTCATGGTAAGAATTGGTGTAATAAATGTTAAAATAGTTGCTCCTGAATAGAATATGTATTCAAAATTCGTACTTTGATAGTAGAATACATCTGTATAGAAAAATATACTAAACATAATTAAAAATAGACCTATAAATACATATCCTACTGGTGAAAAGAAATATGTTTTAAATTCTTTTTTGATAATTGCCCACATTATTTATTTCCTCCTTCTATTAATTTTATAAATGCATCTTCTAATGTCGTATCTGCTTTTTTCATTTCAAATATGGTTATATTTTCTTTTGCAAATTCAGAGAAAATCTTCTTCCTCAAATCAACACCTTTATCTGCTTCAATCAAATATTGTTTTGTTTTATCTTCATTTTCTTGAACGAGTTGTATATTTTTTATTTCTTTTATTTTATCCTTCATAGTGTCTATTTTGTTATCTGTATCCTCAACTGTAACATAGATACAGTTATTATTGCTTACTTTATTCTCTAGATTCTCTGGTGTATCAATTGCTACAATTTTACCTTTATTGATAATAATAACTTTGTTACAAATTTGGCTAACTTCTGACAAGATATGAGAACTTAGTATAACTGTATGTGTTTTTCCAAGTTCTTTGATTAGATTTCTAATTTCCGTAATTTGTTTTGGATCTAATCCTACAGTTGGTTCGTCTAATATCAATATTTTAGGTTCTCCAACTAAAGCACCTGCCATACTAACTCTTTGTTTATATCCTCTTGATAGATTTTTCGTTAATTTATTTTGAACATCTTTTAATCCTGTTTGTTCAATGACTTTTTGTACTTTTTCTTTTCTTTCTTTTCTATTTACTTGTTTTAATTCTGCCATATATGTTACAAATTCTTTTACTGTTAAATCTGTATAAAGAGGTACGCCCTCTGGCATATATCCAATTTGCTTTTTTGCCTTTTTTGGTTTTTTTAATGTGCTATATCCCTCAATGGTCACTTCTCCTGATGTTTGTTCTATGTAACCAGTTAGGATATTCATTGTTGTACTTTTTCCAGCACCATTAGGGCCAAGCAAACCTACGATTTCTCCCTCATTAATGGTAAAACTGATATCTTCTACGGCTACAGCTTTTCCATACTTTTTTGTAACATTTTTTACCTCTATCACAAAAATTCCTCCTTTAATTTTATTTATATCATGACCATATTATCATTTATCTTTATTAATGTAAAGAATTTCACAAAAATTTCACATTATTTACTTAGGGATTCTTGTATTTGCTAATTTTGATAAGTAGTATTTTCTATTATTTTTTCATAAAATCTTTTTACTTTACATATGAATTAGTTAGGAAATGAGGTTAAATTATGAATAGTTTATATCCCTTATTATTATCTTTCGCAATTATCTTTTTTGCGGAATTAGGAGATAAAACACAAATTATGGTTTTATCTTTTTCTACAAAAAGTAAAATGAAACACATTCTATTAGGTATTTCCCTAGGGACATTCCTTAGTCATGGATTGGCTATCCTTTTTGGTAGTCGCTTAGGCTCTATTCATAATGAATATGTTTCATATTATTTAAACATTTTTACATATATTTCTTTCATTTTATTTGGAATGTTTGGCTTTATCTCAATGAAAACAAAATCATCTGATAATAAAGAAAATCATAAGACAGGTCTCATTTCTAAGTTATGTAATTTGAAAATAAATTATGTATTCCTTATTGCTTTTTGCATACTTATTGGGGAATTAGGAGATAAAACTTTTCTTTCTTCTATTGGCCTTGGTATTCAATACCCAGATTACAAGATTTCTTTAATCATCGGATCTATCTTAGGAATGGTTTGCAGTAATTTACTTGCAATTATTTTTGGGAAACTTTTGAGTATGAAATTTCGTCAGAATGTCATAGAAATCATTTCGAATAGTTTATTTATTGTTTTTGGTATTATGGGTCTAATTTTTAATATTTAAGTTACAGTTCAGACTAACTGTAACAATTATTCACGATTTTTTTGAATTTTTGTCTTAAAATTATTGACACAAGTCCACATTTGTGCTATTATAGTTATTGTTATTTAGCCATGGGTCAGTAGCTCAGGTGGATAGAGCACAGGCCTTCTAAGCCTGGTGTCGGGGGTTCGAATCCCTCCTGGCTCACCAAAAAACAAGAGTTTTCAAACTCTTGTTTTTTTATCTTATTTTGTTTTTATATTATATCTTTAATTCTATAAAAAGTAAAAGCATCTTGCGACGTCTTCACCAATTTACTGTACTTAAACACTTTTACAAACATCTATCCATTTTTCATAATTTGATGTCTTTTCTAATTCTTCAATCGTTAACTTTATCGCACTATTAGAACTTCCACAAGCAGGATAAATAACAGGAAATCTTTTTAGTGAATCATCTAAATATACTTGTACACCATCTCTAATTCCAAAAGGGCAAACACCTCCAACTTCATGTCCCACTAATCTTTCGACATCTTCAAATGGAATCATTTTTGCTTTTGTGTGAAATTCTGCTTTATATTTTGAATTATCTATTTTCTTATCTCCTGCCACTACAATTAAAATTGGTTTATCTTCTACGATAAAAGATAAAGTTTTCGCAATCTCCTCTTCCTTGCAATTTACTGCTTTTGCTGCCTCTTCAACTGTTGCTGAAGAAACTGAAAACTCCATGATTTTATTCTCTAATCCATATTTTTCTAAGTATTCTTTTGCTTTTATAAATGACATATCTATTCTCACTTTCTATTTTTTTATTTCTCTATTCTTCTTTTTCTAAACATTCAGATATGATAGTCTCTAATTGTGTGGTATCTACTACAGAACGAATGCAGGCATGTAACATTTCTTTTGGATTGATATTTTTTAAATTTAAAACATATCCATTCTTATATGCTAACTGCCTGATAAATTCTCTAATTGTTCTTCCATTTCCTTCTCTAAAAGGATGTAATACATTTAATTCTGCCATATAATATGACAATCTTTTGATAAATGTATCCCTATCTAAGTTCTGTAAATAATTTTCTTCTTTTAGCTGATCTAATAATTTTTTTAATTGATCTTCTATATATTCCCATTCGGCAAAACTAAAATTTCCCTTTGCTATATTTTCATTTCTGAAAAGACCCGCAAATGGATAGATATCCTCAAAAAGAAATTTATGAATTCCAACAAAATGTGTAATATCAAAATTTCCTATTTGATGATTTTGTCTTAATTCATATAATTTTGCTAAAACAATCTTTCTTTCAATTTCTTCTAATTTTTTATTATCATGTATATCAAACTTATTCACTAATACATCACTATCTTTATAGCAATATATGGAATTTCTAGCTTCATATAAATCACTCATAAGACATTCTCCTTACATGGTTGTTTTTTTGATTATATCAATCATCTCAGGCATTGTGATTTCATTGTCAAAATATCTTCGTAATAGTGCCACATCTTCTTCTGTAACATGCATATCTTCTATTGCTAAATCTTGTTTTAAATTTTCTATATCAAATTCAAATTTTTCCTCTCGATTCATGTTTCCTCCTTAGATATCTCTATTTTTAACACACATATATATTATACCACAAAAAGCAGTAAATTACTACCAAAATTTACCGCTTTTTTATAAATATAAAAAAGTTCAAAGTCCAATTCCTCGGAGGTATATATATTATATTTTAAGCGGGTTTCGTGGGGACCGACACGCTACATACTCTTAATAAATCAGCGACAGTCCCGTGGGAGCTGATTTAGTTAGAGTATGTAAAGTGTTGGGATAGCGAAAAATATAATATATATACCTCCGAGGAATTGGACTTTGAACAATCATAATTTTGTTGCAGATTATCTTTACTTCTATTTAATTTTCAATCCTAATAGTTTTGATAATTCCAATGCTTGAAATTCATTTACAATAGCACCATTTAAATCTGATATATTTACAGTAATTCCATTGAAATCACATGTAGAAAAATCAATCCCTTTTAACTTCGTTCTAACCAATTCACATTTATTCAGATCACATTCTGAAAATACAATATCTTTCCATGTAACTTCATTCATACTACTACTTTGCAAATTCGTATTTTCCATTTTCACATCTCTAAAATTCGCTTCTGAAAAATTCACATAAGCCAAATTAGATTCTTTAATATAGGTATTAAAAATATCTGCTTCTATAGCTTCACAGCCTGTTAATTTGCAATTTATAAATTCTACTCTATTAAATCCAGCTTTACTAAAATTCGAGTTAGAAAAATCACAATTTTGAAATATGACATCTGAAAAATAAGCATTTTCGAAATTAGAGCGTATGATTTTACAAGATTCAAATACACAATTTCTAAATTCATATTTCTCAGCTTCTATCTTTTCTTCTTCTGCATCTTTAAATCGTTTTTCTCGTATCTCGTATTTTTCAGAATTTTCTAAGATTTCTTTTTTAAAATCTGCTATTTCTTCTATTTTTAATAGTTTTGGTTTTTGTATTTCCAGCTTACTCACTTTCCTTTCTAATCTTCCCTATATTCCAAAATATCTCCTGGTGTACAATGTAATGCTTTACAAATTGCATCTAAAGTTGAAAATCGAATGGCTTTTCCTTTATTCGTTTTTAATATGGAAAGATTTGCTTGTGTAATGCCTATTTTTTCAGCTAATTCTTGTGAACTCATTTTTCTTTTTGCTAACATCACATCTAAATTTACAACAATTGACATATCTTTCCCTCCTTTATATCGTTAAATCATTTTCATCTTTATATTCGATTGCTTTTCTATATATCTCTTTTAAAACAACAATACCTATTCCAAATATTAGGAATATAATAGATATCGCTACATTTGCTAATGGATATATGATGAAAAATCCTTCTTGTACTATTCCGACACCTAAATAAATAAGTAATACATTTATGGCATATATAACTCCTATTACAATAGAAGCCATGTAACTAACGCCTAACCTTTTTATATTTTTCTTTTCAAATGGATTTTCCTGTTTTAAAGTATTGAATATTTGTAAAAATGCAATAATCATAACTAATGCTGGTATAGCTGACAAATAAATCAAAATATAAGTTATGCTTAATAAATCTTTTGTAAAAAAGGATACATTACTTAGCACAAATATGCCACCTGCAATGATTGCAATGATACAAAGTACTAACAATACACATAAAAATAGCATAACAACTGCTGATAAACTTTTCTTCCCTAAAATTTTCATAATTAATTCCCCCTACTGAATATTGATAAGTTCTTCTTTCGCTTTTATTTCAGATAAATTCGTTTCTTGCCAACTGGTTTCTGTATTCTGTAACGTTTCCTTTTCTTGAAGCAAATATTCTTTTACTCTTTTTGCTACTGTCTCATCTTTTGCATTTAACAATCGTTTGATTTGCGCAATAGCATCTGTTCCTGTATGATGAAACAAATACTCTAAATCAATTTCATTTTGTTCCTGATTTTCAAAATACCTATCCACATTTCGTTTTGCAATTGTGGATTCTATATTGGAAAAATTTAATATAACATACATAACAGTGACAATTCCTATTGACCATTTTAATATATCTATCTTTTTGTCTAATATCCATAACCCTATTGGTAAAATCAAAATGAATTCTGTCACTAAAATGTAATAAACAAATAATCTTAAATAGGTATATCCATATGCTTTTTCATATAAATTCATTCTGAAAAATGCGGATAACAAAATAACAACTGTAAATAACAATGTCAAAATGGACATTCCTTTTGTATAATTACTTATATTCCCTTTATTGACTTTTGCAAGTATAATCATCACAATATTAATAAAAGATATGATCATTAATTGGAAAAAGCCTTGTCTTGCATATGTGGCATAATCAAAATCATTTGTATTCATATTAGAAAATAAACTTGTAAATTGTATGATACTAAAAATCAAATAAAATATATTTAAAATGGTTAATATCATATTTATCGTCATTTTCTCTACATGAATGTCTATCATTTTTTCTTCACTTTCACTGTTAAACATGGTATCTTTTTTTAAAACATTTACAAAAAATCCTGAAAAAATAAAGAAAAATATCATGATAATGCAAATTCTTAAACAGAACATCACAAAATTTTCTGCCATAAATATATGTTGAAATTCTCCAAAGATATTTTCAAATATATTGGCAAATATACTATCTGCTGACATTAATAGTATAAACACAATCAAGATAACTGGAATTCCATATATAAATGACTTTAATCCTTGTTTTAATTTTTCAGATTTCTCATTTTCGATTACTTCTTTTTTCTTAAATTTGTTTTTTAAGCTATCTATCACATCACTAATACTCTCAAAAGTTCCTGCTAACAATTCAATTGCCTTTACCAAAAATTCTTGTATTTTAACATGTAATCTAGTTGCATATATACACATTATGATTGTTAGAAGCACCATCACTAGTACATTAATGGTTTGAAACAATATATTGTGATAAACAAAATAGGTAGCACTTAATAGAATAATTGGAACTGCAAAAATAAATGCCTTTTTATTTTCTACTTTTTTATGTTTGTTCATTAAATATATGAATCCTACTAAAAAAGAAATGACAAATAGCATAACTGAAATTCCTGGTTCCTGTCCCCAAAATAATATAGATTGTAATATACTAAGAATAATTCCACAAATAAAAATAGAACTCATAAGTTTCCCTCCTATGGATTCTATTTTATTCTCATTTTTATCATTTGTCAATATTTTTTTATTGTTTTTCGATAATTTTCCATTTTTATAATATATCTTAATTAAATAGATTTCTAATTTCATTGCATTTCCTGGATAAATTCTTCTATAGAAGCGATTTCTTTAACGCCTTTGCGTTCTTTTATTTCATTAAATAAATAATCTATATACAAATTAACAATATTCAAGAATTCTTGATTTTTTAAATCTTTTAATTCTTTTTTGCAAACATTTTGTTCAGCAAATTTATGCAAGTTTTTTTTCATTGCCACAGTTTCTTCATTTAATGTATCTAATTTTAAAACAGATAATTCTTTTATGGAATAATAGTCTCCATTACTAACACAAGATATCACTTTTTTTAAATAATCTATATATTCTTCATTTTTTATCATTTCTAATTATTTCTCCACCTATTATTTTTCTTGTATAACTTTTAGTTATACATTGCGTTTAAATCAATATTATCATTAGTACTTTTATTTTTCAAGTTTTTTAGAATTTTTTAGAATATTTTTATTATTTTTTTCTTATATTATTACTGTGTTTTATGTTAGCTCTCAGCTTGTTATACTTATAATAATACTTTTCAATTATGGAGGAATAAAATGAATTCTATCTCAAAAAGTGATATTGATAAAACATTTGGAAAAATTTTAAAAGATTTTAGAGTGAAAAATGGCTATACACAAGAAATTATGGCAGAAAAACTTGGAATCTCTTTAAAATATATATCTAGAATTGAAAATGGATATAGTGGAATTAAAACCATGACTTTGATTAATTATATGGATATTTTAGGTATTACTCCTAATACTATTTTTAAGGAGCTTATGACAAATCAAGACATTATCAAACAAATTGAAATATCTGAAAAATTAAACCAACTTTCAGAAGAAAAACTTAATTTTGTTGATAATATGATTGATTTATTAATTAATTTTAAATAGATTTCTTTTTATTAAATTATATATTTTTAGTTAAAATTTAGAGGTTACAAATATACTTTTGTAACCTCTTTTATTTCATTTTATGCATTCCAAAATGCTTTATAAGTCTTATATGCAGAATAAACATCATACTTACTTGTTACTTCATAAGGTGCATGCATTGATAATACTGGAACACCACAATCAATAACATCTGCTCCTTTATTGGCAATGATATAGGCAATTGTACCTCCACCACCAATATCTACCCTTCCAAGTTCTGCAATTTGATAATGAATATCATGGTTTTCTAATACATTTCTTACCCATGCTACATATTCAGCATTCGCATCAGAAGCACCTGATTTTCCTCTAGCTCCTGTATATTTATTCAAGCTAATGCCTTTTCCTAAAAATCCTGCATTCGTTGTATCTGATACAGAAGCATAAATTGGATCAAAACCTGCATCTACATCTGAAGATAACATTTTTGAAAAACAAAATACTTTATCTAAAAGATTTGGTCTATTGACACCCAATTTGTTTAATATTTCTGAGATAAAGAAATCAAACATATGTGATTCCATACCTGTATTTCCCATACTTCCGATTTCTTCTTTATCAGATAATATACATATAGCTGTATTTTTTACATTTTCTAATTCCATCATCGCTGCCAATGATGTATATGCACATACTTTATCATCTTGACCATATGCTGCTACCATACTTTCGTCAAATCCTAAACTTCTAGCTTTAAATGCTGGTACCAATTCAATTTCTGAGCTTTTTAAGTCTGCTTCTGTGATACCATATTTTTGGTTTAATATATTTAAAATATTTAATTTTACTTGGTCTTTTCCCTTTTCTCCATAAGGAATGCTTCCTATTAAAAGATTTAAATCTTCCCCATCAATTCCATTTTTTAGCTTTTTCTCCATTTGGTCTTGTGCTAGATGTGGTAATAAATCTGTAATTGTAAAGATTGGATCATTTTCATCTTCTCCAATACAAATATCTATAGATTCTCCATTTGCTTTTACAATTGTTCCATGGATACTTAATGGAATGGTTGTCCATTGATATTTTTTAATTCCACCATAATAATGGGTATTAAAATATGCCATTTCTGTATCTTCATATAAAGGATTTGGTTTTAAATCTAATCTTGGTGAATCTACATGTGAACCAATAATATGTAATCCTTTTTCAATACTTTCTGTTCCGATAACAGCTAAATACATGCTTTTATTTCTATTAACAAAATATATTTTATCCCCTGGTTTTAAAGTATCAAACTCCATGATATCTCTAAATCCATTTTCGTCAGCAAGTTTTCTTGCCATTTTTATAAATTCTCTTTCTGTTTTGGCTTGATTTAAGAAATCCATATATCCTTTTGAAAAATCAAATATGTTTTTCTTTTCTTCTTCATTTACTGAAAGCCATCCATTCTCCTTTTTATCAAAAAGTTTTTCCTTTAGTTCTTCACTCATACTTATACCATTCCTTTCTTTCTCTAGGAATCAAATTATTTTTATTTGATTTCTCCTATGTATTATTTTTTCTTTCACAGTATATCATGATATTATTCATTTTTCCACTATTTTTGTAATTTATTCCAAAAATTTGGATATACTATAATTACATTTCAGTGTCCAATTCCTAGGAGAGATATATATTATATTTTAAGCGGGTTTCGTGGGGACCGACACGCTACATACTCTTAATAAATCAGCGACAGTCCCGTGGGAGCTGATTTGATTAGAGTATGTAAAGTGTTGGGATAGCGAAAAATATAATATATATCTCTCCTAGGAATTGGACACTGAACTACAAGATAGTATATTAAGAAAGGTGGAATTTTATGAATTCTTTATGGATAGATTCTGCAAAAGGAGCTTCAAAATTTGAAACTTTAGATAAAAATTTAGAAGCTGATATTTGTATTATCGGAGCAGGTATCTTTGGAATGACCTGTGGCTATTATCTAAGTCACTTAGGTTTTAAAGTCGTTATCATTGATAAAAATAATTTGGCTGGTACAACGAGTTTCACAACTGGTAAAATCACCAGTCAACATGGTTTATTTTATTCTTATCTGAACACTTCTTATGATATGCATTTTGCTAAAGATTATTTAGAAGTAAACGAAAAAGCTATTAAAAATATGGAAAGCATTATTAACAAAGAACAGATTGATTGTGATTTTGAAATACAAAATAGTTATATATATACAACCAAAAAAGAAGAAGTAACATTATTAGAAAAAGAACAAAAAGTTTTGGAAAGTTTAGATTATCATGCAGAATTAACGAAAAATGTTTCTTTACCATTTGAAGTGGAAAGTGCTTTATGTTTTAAAAATCAAGCAAAATTTAATCCTTTAAAATATATTTTAGGATTATCGAAAACCATTATTGAAAAAAATGGACAAATTTATACAAATACCATTGCAGTTGATATTGAAAAAGATAAGAAAAATTATGTGGTTTATACAGATAATGGCAAAATGATAAAAGCAAAACATGTTATTATGGCAACACGATATCCTTTTATGAATGTCCCTGGATTTTATTTTTCGAAATTATATCAATCCACTTCTTATATCATTGCTTTAGATACAAAAAAAGAATCATTAAAAGATATGTATATTAATGTTTCCTCTCCTATTTACTCTTTTAGAACAGCAAAATTTAATGGAAAAGATATTTTATTATTAGCAAGTGGCAATAGTAAAACTGGTCATAATTATTCTCAAGAAAATCCTTATGACACCTTAAAAAATTTTGCTAAACAATATTATCCAGATTGTGATGTTTTATATGAATGGAGTAGTGAAGATTGTATCTCTTTAGATAAACTTCCTTACATCGGTAAATATTCTAGTCTATTACCTAATGTATATGTAGGAACTGGATTTAAAAAATGGGGCATGACACTTTCTAATGTTGCTGCTAATTTAATTGTTGATGAAATTTGTGAAAGAAAAAATCCTTATGCCTATTTATTTGATTCTACCAGATTTGGTTTATTTAAAAATTTTGATGAAGTAAAAAACATGGTTGTGGATTCAACAAATTCTTTATTATTAAATAAATTAAAATCTTCAGATGCTTCTTTAGAAAATATAAAACCAAATTCTGGAGATATTATTGAACTTGATGGAAAAAAAGTTGGCATTTACAGAGATAAAGAAAATCAAATCCATGCCATCAATCCAATTTGTACGCACTTAGGATGTTTACTTACCTGGAATGATATTGATAAAACTTGGGATTGCCCTTGCCATGGCTCTCGCTATGATGCCATGGGTAAGAATCTATATGGACCTGCCTTTAAAGATTTAGAAATTTATCAATAAATTTATGCTTTTAGATAATTTTTTTCTCGCAAATTTCTTTATCAATTTCTTTTGTAATATTTTATAGAAATTTGTTGTTTTTTATGTTTTTTTATTGACTTGTTTTCTTTTATTTGCTACAATACCAGTAATAAATCATATATTTATATATCGATTTATTAAATTATTTTTTGTTTATGAACTAGATTTCTCCTATAACAGTAATCTAGTTCTTTTTTTATGCCTTTTTGTCTCATAGAGTTCGTTTGTCAGTGCGACATTTTTTGTCGCATTAGGTTCGCTTTTGTTTGCGACATCTTGCAGCGCATAATCATACAAAATGTCGCATAAGAATCTAATCCCTATGCGACATTTTTTCATTCAAATTTATTCTTTTACTGATTTCTTTTCTAATTTATAAATAATAAAAGATAAAATAACACCTAATGTAGCTGTAATCAATTGTGTTGTACTCATAGCTGTTTGTAAGTTTGAAACTAATTTCTCTGGGAAAACACCAAAAGCATTTAAAATTCCAAAGAATGCGAATATAATAGCTACTTTTACAACAACACCTACAACGCCTGCTAAGAAATAATGTTTATTTTTTCCTAACATGATAAATTTATATGCATATACTAATGCAAAATTTCCCACCCATATTGCTGGTATCATATATACCATATATGTAGAAGCTGTTCCAAATACATATCCACTTAATACTGTAGAAATACTTGGCATTGTGACAACTCCAAGAATTTTAGCCCAACCTTTTAAATTGATTGCTGTTGTGACTAAAGCCATATTGACAATTGTTCCAATAATCAATTGAGAATTACTTGCTATCACACTTGTTGCTCCAAATAATTTTGTAATAAGCTGTCCTAAGAATGTTGGAACTAATAAGGCAATTAAAAATATAATGATTGTTTGTGCTATATCAGCACCTTTTGAAAAATCGGTTATTCTTTTATTAATAACACTTTCATTCTCCATTTTAAACTCCTCCTTTTATAGAAATAGAGCTTTAAAATAAGAATATATCTTTACTATACATTGGAATAAATCACTTTACTTGTAATTCCAGAAAGTTTACCTATTTTTCCTGATAAAGTGTTTATTTCATCTTGTGGTGCATCTACGATAATATTAATAATATTGATAGATTTTTTAGGATATGGCATCCCCATTCTTCCTATAATCCATTTTGAATACTCATGTAAAATAGAGTTTAGTTTTTCTACTTCGTCCTTTTTTTCTAATATTATTCCTATTATGGCAACCCTTGTATCCATGATTTCCTCCTAAAATTATGTTCATACTTCTACTTCAATAATATTTTAGTATCAGAAATTTTTAAATACTTTGCTATAAAGATATTCTTACTAGCTCAGTCCGTTGTTATTATATCATATTCATGAATTTTTTCAATATTTTTCTTTAATAGATTTTTTTATTTTTATTGATTTTAGAACTAATGTTTTGTATAATAGTTTTGATTATATGTTTTAAAAAATAATTCAAGGAGAGTGTTGTTATTGAATCAAAAACAAGTTGTTGAAAATAGAACTCTATATATAAACACCCTATCTCATAAACAAATGGCATTAAATCAACTAGATGCACTATTAACTTATCATATCGATAATAATAATTTAAAAAAAGCAAATTTACTTTCATATTGGTTTGAAGACTTTGCAAAATATAATTTAGCAGAAGAAACTTTTAATCCTAAACTTTTGAAAAAATATAAACGTGGTAGTATTATAAAAGCAAACTTAGGTTTTAATGTGGGTAATGAAGAAGGTGGATTACATTACTGTATTGTATTAGATAAAGCTAATGCTTTATCATCTGGTACATTGACAGTAATTCCTTTAACATCCATAAAAGAAAATAAAAAATATAATAATTCTACTCTTAACTTAGGAAATGAAGTTTATTTGAATTTAAAAAAAATATGTGATAATATGTCTCAAAAATTATCTGAGGAATATGAAAATATATGGAAACTTCCAGCAGAAAAAGTAGAGCAATTTAATGTTGCTTTCAAATATATAAAAAAGTAGAAAAAGAAATATCAAAAATGAAAAAAGGTAGTATAGCTTTAGTATCTCAAATTACCACAATTAGCAAGCCAAGAATATATGACCCCAAAAATTCTTCTGATATCCTTTCCAATTTAAGAGTTTCTAACCACACTTTAGATTTGATTGATTCAAAAATTAAAGAGCTTTTTCTAAAATAATCTACATAATATTTGACAAAATTGCATATTATATATTATAATAAAGTCATAACTCAGCAGTGCAATATCTTTGATGTTAGTACCTGCAATATAGAAGACTTTATGAGTGGTTCTTTGCAACCACTCTTTATTTTTCATTTTTAGGACAAATCTCGCTTCGCGAGAACTTTTCTCTAGTTTCCTAATTTAACTATATATTTAAGTTCTCGAAGAAGCGTAAAGATTTGTCGACGCGAAAAATTGCTATGCAATTTTTCTGTGCAACTTTGTTTTTTTGTGGAATAGAAAAACTTGATTTTTCCTATTCCATAAAAAATAGCACTAAAATTAGTGCTATAAATATTCTTTGGAGCAGGTAGTGGGAATCGAACCCACGTCATCAGCTTGGAAGGCTGAGGTTCTACCATTGAACTACACCTGCATTACTCTTGACATTTATAAATTATACTGGTTTTTCTTCATTTTGTCAATACTTTTTCAAAATTTTTTATATATATGCATGAGTTACTACTATGAAGACTTAATATTAGCTCTCATAGCAGTAACTTATGTGATAAAATCTTATAATCCTTATACTAATTTCATCACAATTCTTCTTTTAAATGATATTTGTTTATCATTTCTTTTGTTGCAAATCCGTTATACATATTTACTTGTTATTTTATAATTCAATAAAAAATTCTATATATTCATTATCATTTTTAACATAAATCTTGCCCTGATGCAACTCTATAATTTGTTTGGTTATGGCAAGTCCTAATCCTGCTCCACCAGTACTACTAGTTCTTGCATCATCTCCTCTATAGAACTTTTCAAATAATTTATCCAATTTATATTGTGGAATTTTATCTCCTTTATTCCTAAATACAATAGATATTTTTCCTTCTTTTTCTTCTAATTGTATTTCTATTGTGGTATTTTCATAACTATAATTAATGGCATTTTTTAATAAATTATCAAAGGCTCTTGCTAGTTTATCTCCATCTCCCACATACATTACTTTATCAACAGATTTCAGATGGCATTTTAGGTTTCTTTTTTCAAGCATTGGATAACATTCATCAATCACTTGTTTTAATAGATATACTAAATTCATTTCTTGTTTATTAATCGGCATATTTTGTAAATTATATCTTGTAATATCAAAAAATTGATTGGTTAAATCTTCTACTCTTAAGGCTTTATCTAATGCAATTTTAATATACTTTTCTTGCAATTCTTTTGATATTTGTTTTTCATCTTTTAACAATGTTAAATATCCAATAATGGAAGTTAATGGTGTTTTCAAATCATGTGCCATATATACAATTAAATCATTTTTCTTTTGTTCTGCTTCTCTTTCATTTTTTTTGCTTAATATGTAATCATATTTAATTTCATTGATTTTATCTGAAAATTGGCTCATTTCAGTTGGTAATTTAATGGTTTCATTATCTTCTTTTAATATCAAGTCTAATGCATTATATACTTCTTGCATTCCATTTACGTATTTTGACATAAATCGATAAATAATCACTGCTAAAACAATTCCAATATACACATATACAACAATTTCTCTATTATATACAATCCATGAATATATATCATAGTTCAAATTTGCTACAATATCTGATATAATTCCCTCAAAAAACATAGCCATAATAAAATATACAATTAAGGAAATAATCATTGCTACCATGATGTTGGCTATTAAAGACATGCTTAATCTAATTTTCCTTTTGGTTAAATCATTCATTTTCAATTTTATATCCCACTCCCCATACTGTTTTTATAAATTTTGGATGTTTGGTATCTTCATTTAATTTTTCTCTTATCCTTCTAATATGCACCATAACTGTATTATTACTGTCTAAATATTTTTCTTTCCATACCTTTTCAAATAACTCTTCCGAAGGAATCACTTTTCCTCTGTTTTCTGCTAAGTATAACAATATTTCAAATTCCATTGGTGTGAAATCGATTTCTTTTTCATATAGTGAGCATTTGTGTTTATCTTTATCTATCACTAAACCATTAATTTCAATTATATTATTGGATGTATGTTCTCCATTATATAATGTGTATCTTCTTAATGCTGATTTTACTCTTGCCACCAACTCTAACGGATTGAAGGGTTTGGTAATATAGTCATCTGCTCCTAACGTTAATCCTTTTATCTTATCATTATCCTCTATTTTAGCAGTTAGCATAATGACAGGAAATTTAAGTCCTTTTTCACGGATATATCTACAAATTTCAAATCCATCTTTTCCTTCGATCATCACATCTAAAATAGCAACATCTATTTTCTTTGTATCAATACAATTGATTGCCTCTTCTGATGTATAAAATTTATATATCTGATAATTTTCATTTTGCAGATACAATTCTACCAAATCTGCAATTTCTTTTTCATCATCTAATACTAAAATATTCATTTCTACAATTCCTTTCTCAAGGTTCAAATTATATGAAAAAATTAAAATTTTAGCAATAAAATTTTGTTTTTTCTCTTTATCGCATTATACCATATAAATCCCCTATTTTTATTCTTTTTTCAGAAATGTAAGAAAATGTTAAGAATTTGTTAATCCTTTCTTAAAGTTCTTTTTGTATTTATTTTGTAAAATTTATATGAAGTAAAACTAAAGAATTTTCAGAAAGAAGGTTATAACATGAAAAAAAGAATACATAGAAAACTAAATAAGAAAAGATTATTTCTATCTTTACTCCTATTATGTGTCATTTTTTATTTATATATAAATTCTCAAGATATTTCTGTTGAAAGTACACATTTTATTTCTTCTTTAAAAAACAATTCTGAATATGATGTTATCAAACAAGATACTAATCGTAATTACACAGGAATTGGTCAAGAAAAAGTAAAACATAAAGATGGCTATTTTACTACTTTTACAACAGAAAAAAATCATCAAAAAACTTATGTGGAATATAAACAAAATGGAGATGCCTCTTGGAGCAATAATACCTATTGGGGAGATACCATGGCTCAAAATGGATGTGGTATAACCGTTATGTCTATTATTTTAAGTGGTTATAACAAAAATTACACTCCTGAAGATTTACGACAAAAATATTATCCTGTTATGGATTATGAACAATTTCCAAGTGAATTGGCTTCTACCTTTGGGATTCAAAATTCTGGCTTTTACTATGATTCTGACCATTTATCTAATACAGCTATTGAAGAACATTTACTTACCAATAGACCGATTATTGTTTGTGTTTGGAACCAACCACATAATAACCGATGGACTACTGCTTCACATTATATGGCTCTTCTTGCTACTGATGGAAATGGAATGGTTTATGTTTCTAATCCTAATGGTTTAGAGAATGATAGTAAAAGCTCTGGTTGGTATGATATTAATGAAGTTACTCCTTATCTTGCAAAGGCAATTTATATTGAGGAATATTGATTCTACTATAAGTAAACTAATAGTCGAGAAAACTAAACTGATTATCGGTTTACTTTTTTTATGAGACATAGTAACATTGAATTATACGAAAACACAAATATTGTTAGGTGGAAAAATCATTATGTTTTTGCAATTTTTCCAACTTAACTTATCCATTAAGAAAGGAAAGGGATTGATTATGAAAAGTATAGGAGAAACCATTGCTTCTTTAAGAAAACAAAAAGGTATGACTCAAAATGAATTAGCTGAAAAAATGAATGTTACGGATAAGGCTGTTTCAAAATGGGAACGAGATTTATCTTGCCCAGATATTAACACCATTTCAAAATTAGCAGATATATTAGATGTATCTGTTGAAGAATTATTGAAAGCTAAAAAGAAAGAAGATTCCAATACAAAAATGAAAGATTTAATAAATTTAATTTTTAAAGCTATTGCTTTAGCTATGGGAATTGCTGTTGTGGTATTAAATATATTAAATCAAATCGATATAAAATCATCTATCATTATGTTAGGAATCGGTATTACTTGTATGGCTATTTATTTATTAGGTAATAAGGAAACTACTAACTAATCCTATAAAAATACTCATATCATAATACATAATTGAATCCCAGAAGTTACGATATCATAACCTCTGGGATTATATTTTATCCTTCCCATTCCTCTGGTTCAGGCATATATTCTTCTATAAAAGTCCATGTATCTCCCATATCATTTGACTTATAAGCTGCTTTCGTTCCTCCATTATAATCCTCATCACTACCTTGTCCAACAACTAAAATCAATTCATTATTTTCATTGATATATGGCATTTCTGGTGTATCATAGACATCCTGCCAATTTAAATTAAGTGTTGTGTCTTCTAAAGTTTGTGCTGGTATTTGTACTTCTGAAAATGTTTTCATTCCATCTGTTGTTTTATATAAAATAGCTTTTTCTCCTGCTGATACAGGATTTACCAAAAATCCTACATTTTCATCAAACATTTTAAACTGTGCACCATCTCTGATAGAACCATTCTCATTAGCTCCATTTCCTACACTCGTCCAAGTCTCTCCCCCATCTTGTGTTTTTAATATTTCTATAAATCTTTCTCCTCCTAGTGCAGCATCTACAACTTCCACTAAATATCCTGTGTTTGCATTCAAAAATTGTAGATACATAGGATTTCCTTCACCCTTATATTCTTTTAGTTCCCAAGTTTTTCCTTTATCTTTTGAATATATCATTTGATTATCCATATTCATAATAGCTGTCACTTCTTCAGAGATTGTATATAAATTATCTGTTAATTTATATTTTTTAGAGCTATCTCTAAATTCTATCCCGTTCGTTTCTACTTCTTTCCAAGTATTGCTATTATCATAGGTTACATATATTTTTTCATTTTCTATCTTATAAGTACATTGTTTCTCTTTATCCTCATAGTATTTTTTATTTTCAAATTGAAATTGTTGTTGTTCAGCTTCTGCTTGTCCACTTTCTTTGTACTGCTGTATTTGATATTCTACTGGTTTCATTCTAGCAGTTACAAAATATTTAGAAATTTGATTTTCTTCTCTTAATAAAAATTTCAAAACCCATTGGCAAGAAAGTATATGATTTTCTTCATATATTCCCCATTCATTTTCTAGAAAATAATCGCTTTCCTTTTTAGCTGTTTTTAATTCAAAATCAATTTGCACATATTGGTTTTCTTCTTCTAAAACTTCCACATTTTTAATTTCTATACTTTTTATTTTTTCCGTTCTTGGTACATATTTTTGCATATATTGTCCAACATATTGATTGATCCAGTCAGTTGCAATTTTAGATAAATCTTGTTCTTCTGTTTCTATATAAAATGTTCTTTCTGATTTGATATCAATTTTACTTTGTTGATAAAAATAATAACCTATATAGCTACATATCATAACAGCTATTAATATCAATATGCAAAGAATAATTAATATTGCTTTTTTATGTTGTTTGATAAATTCCATTGTAACTCACATTCCTTCCTAAAACATAAATCATGAAGCTTAGCAACACCAAAATCGTAATTATTTTTCAACTTTTTCCACTATGTTCACTTTGCATATTATATCATATCACTTTTTTATTTTGAATGAACTTGATAAATTTTATATATCAGCTTTTTTAAGAAATAATTATGATGAAATTGGGTATACTCGTTAAAAATCTAAATAGTATCAAATCATATGTGATTTTTATGTGTATTTTATTGACAACTATCATCTGAAAAAATAAAATATAGATGAAAATAAAAATTCATTCAATATATAAGAGGTGAATTAAATGGATAAAAAACTCATTGATCATATATTACAAATTGACGAGCTTGCTAAAAAAAATGTATCAGAAATTGAAGAAAAAAATAAAGAAGTAGAAACATATATAAAGCAAGAAATTACAGCTAAAGAGGTTGCTCTTGAGGCACAATATAAAAAAAATATATTACAATTTCAACAAAATCTTGAAAATTCTTTTGCCAAAAAAGAAAAAGAAGTAGAATCAGAAACTTTAGAAAAATTAAACCATAAAAGAAATACATTTGAAGCCATGAAAGAAGAAAATGTAAATCAAATAATAAATCATATATTAAAAGAGGTGGTTTCAAATAATGAGAACAATGAATAATCCTGGTTTAAATGCAAAATTAAAAGCAATGTATGCACAAAAATTGAAAAAAGAGGATTTAGAAGATCTAATAAAACAAAATAATTTAACTGATGCGATTATTCTTCTAAAATCTAAATTACCTGAATTAGATAATTTATCTGATAATGCAAAAAGAATGGAATTAGAAACAGCATTAGATACACTTTTAATATATGATATTCAAAAAATTCTTAAGTATTTGCATGGTGCAAACAAAGAAATATTTACACAATATATTATAAAATACAAAATAGAAACTATCAAAAAGCTATACGAAAACATAGATAGTCCAAAAGTAAAAACGATACAAAGTAATGATTGGATTGAACATATATTTACAGATTTAAAAGTTCTATATACAGCCACTAGTAAAGAAGATTTTATTGATAAAATTCCTGATAAAAATATAAAATCAATTTTTGAAAATAGTCACACAGATTTTGAAAGAGAAAATACATTAGATAAATATTATTTTGAAAACTTATTCAAAACAGTAAAAGGGAAAAATAAAAAAATAGAAACATTATTAAATATAAGAATTGACTTATTAAATATCCTTTGGACATATCGATGTAAAAAATATTATGGAATTGTCAATCAAGATATATTAATTCCTCATTTTTACAAAATCGATTTAAATACCATTCAAAAAATTGAAAATGCAAACACCCTAGAGGATTTAAATCAAGCTTTAGCTGGTACTATTTATCAAAATATGATTGGTACACATATTGAAAGTGATATTAAAAAATATGTATATCAAAAAAGTAAAAAAGCATTTAGAAATGAATTATTAGATTTAAGCATGATTATTAGCTATTTTAAAATATTAGAAACAGAAAAAGAAAATATTGTAACCATTATAGAAGGCATTAGATATAAAATGTCTAAGCCAAGTATCGAAAGTAAAATTATTATATAAACAAAAGAGGTGAAAATTTTGGCTATAGAAAGAATGAAATTTTTAAGCATGACTGGTAAAGAAGAAAATTTAGATTTTATTATCGCCAATGATTTAATCGGTTCTGGATTTCAACCAGAAAATGCTTTAAAAGTTTTAGAAAAAGGTTGGAAACTTACATATTTTTCATATGATTCTCGTATAAAAGAATATATCAAAAAAGCCGAAAATTTACTAAAGAAATTGGATATACATTATGAGGAAAAGTCAGTTGAATTAACACAAAATTTTGATACACTCAAGCAATTTATAGAAACTTCTGAATCAAAAATAAACAATGTATATCAAGAAATTGCAGAAAAGGAAAAAGAAATAGAAGAATTAAATACGAGTATTGTTCCGATTGAACATCTTAAGAATTTTCCAGAAACATTAGAAAATTTATACAATTTAAGATACATGTCGTTTCGATTTGGTGTGTTTTCTTTAGAAAATTATGATGAACTTTGTAAAGAATTAGAACATATAGATGCCATTTTATTAGAATTGGATAAAACCGAAGATGAAGTTTGGGTAGTATATTTTACACCTAAAGCTCTGTCTGAAAAAGTAGATAGCTATTTTAAAGTAATGAAATTTAAAAGAATTTGGCTTCCAGAAGATTTTAAAGGAATGCCAGCAGAAGTAATTACACAAGTAAACACATATATAAAAGAAAATCAAACACAAATAGAAAATCAAAAAATAAAACTTTCTGAATTGAGAGAAACCATCGGAAGAGAATTAATCCATACTTATTTACAGTTACAACTTTTAGAAAAAATAAATAAAGTAAAAAAATATATGGCACATGATAATAAAGGTTCTTTTTATATTGTTGGTTGGATTCCTTATCATAATTTAGAAGCTTTAACAACTAAATTAAAAAATCATCAAGTAGAATATGTTGTTAAAAGTCATGATGAAGTAGCAAGTACACCACCAACAAAATTGAAAAATAATAAAATTATAAAACCTTTTGAATCCATTGTAAAAATGTATGGAACACCAAATTATACAGAAATGGATCCAACACTATTTGTTGCAATAACTGCATTTTTAATGTTTGGTTTTATGTTTGGAGATGTCGGACAAGGCTTAATTATCGCACTAATTGGATTTATTTTAATTAAAAAGAAAAAATCTTTAGGTCCTATATTTACAGCCGCAGGAATTTCAGCAATTTTATTTGGATTCCTGTATGGTAGTGTCTTTGGAAAAGAAGATATTATCAAAGGAATCGTACCAAGTCCAATGGACAATATTCAAAACATGTTAGTTTTTGGAATTGGTAGTGGAGCTATATTAATTTTAATTGCCATGATATTTAATATTAAAAATGGTATTAAAAATAAAGATATCTCACGTGCTCTATTTGATAAAAATGGATTAGCTGGATTAATTTTTTATAGTGTTATCTTAATTCTAGTCGTAGGATTATTACAAAATGGAAAAATGATTTTAAGCTTAACAATTACATTGGTATTAATTATTATACCTTTACTTCTTATTTTATTTAAAGAAAAAATTGAAAATCTTTTAAATAAAAAGAAAGCAAAGGAAAAAGTATCCATTGTAGAAAAAATATTTGAACTAATAGAAATGCTTTTAAGTATGGCAAGCAATACAATTTCATTTGTTAGACTAGCGGCTTTTGCCATCAATCATGTTGGTTTATGTATGGCTGTATATATTTTATCCAATATGTTTGGTAGTACTGGAAGTTTAATAGTTGCTATTATTGGTAATGGTATTGTTATCGTTCTTGAAGGTTTAATTGTTGCCATTCAAGTATTAAGATTAGAATATTATGAATTATTTAGTAGATTTTATTCTGGAGATGGAAAAGAATATATTCCAATTGAAAATGAAAAATAAAAAAGGGAAAATTGAGTCCGTCCCCAAAATCCCTATTTGGAGAAAGGAAAGGAATTTAGTATGAGAAAAAAAGTTTTTAATGTAATTTTAATATTTGCTATTATTTTTGGAGTTTTAAGTGCAGGTTCTGTTTATGCTGTGAGTACTACAAATTCTTCTGCTAGTGTAAACACTAGTAATGCAAATACCACTTCTTTAGAAAATACAACTATTAATACTTCATCAGAAAGTATTGTTGGTGAAGAAACCACTAGTCAAGTTGAAACCGAAATTCCAGCAGAAACACAAATGCAAACACAAGCACAAACAACTTCTGAGCAAGCAACATCTACTGAAAATGAAGGTTTATCTAACCATGATATGGGATTACTTGCAGCTGCATTAGCAACAGGACTTGCTTGTATTGGTGCAGGTATTGCTGTTGCCGTTGTTGCTTCTAGTGCCATTGGTGCTATTAGCGAAAATCCTTCTTTATTAGGAAAAACAATTATATTTGCAGGTTTAGCAGAAGGTATTGCCATCTATGGTTTAATTATATCTATCATGATATTAAATAAAATATAAAGGAAGATCTTAATTGAAAATTGTAGGAATATTTAATAAAAGAGAAGAAGAAGTTGGTTTTCGATTATCTGGTATGGAAACCAATTTTATTCAAGATAAAACAGAACTTTTAGAATTTTTAAAAGATTTAAATAAAGATACAAATGTAGGTATATTAGTCATTAACAATGACATCTATCACTTATTACCCGAAGAATTTGATAAAATAGAACAATCACAATTGCCATTACTATTAAAATTAAAGTAAGAGGAGTGTATCATTTTGAGTATAGATGAAAAGTTAAAAAAGTTTCAAGATACTTGTTTAGAAATATCTGAAAATGATAAGAAAAACTTGCAAGCTGAATTAGATACAAAAGCAAAAAGTAAAATAGAAAAAGAGTTATCTATTTTCGAACAAAAACTTGAAACTAAATTTGAAAAAGAAAAAATGCAATTAGAAAAAGAATATAATAAAAAAATAATTCATATAGAATTTAATGCCAAGAAACAATTATTAGATGAAGAAGCACAAGAAAAACAACAACTTTTTAAAGAATGTGTTCGAAAATTAGAGGATTATACTTCTACAGAAGAGTATATTCATCTTCTTGAACAAATTCTTGAAAATACAATGTCTTATTTAGAGAATCGCTCAAATATAACGATTTGCTTGACAAATAGAGATGCTCAAAAAGTAGATTTTAAAAATTATGGAAATATTGAAATCATAGAAGATGCATATATTGGTGGACTTATATTAAAAAATGAAAATATGCTGATTGATAATACATTTTTAACAAATTTAAAGGAGAAACTATATGGAACCAAAGAAAATAACGAAAATTAATGGACCTGTTATTATCGCAACTGGTGATGAAAGTTTTGCAATGCATGATATGGTGTATATCGGTGTTCATAGATTATTAGGTGAAGTCATTAAGTTAGATGGAAAAAGTGCTACAATTCAATGTTATGAAGATACTTCTGGAATGAAGATTGGTGAAGAAGTCATAACCACTAACGCCCCTTTATCTTTAAGTTTAGGACCAGGAATGATTGGCAGTGTATATGATGGTATACAAAGACCTTTGAAAATGTTAGAAGAAATATCTGGTCCTTTTATCAAAAAAGGTGTCCAAATTTCTTCATTAGATGAACAAAAAAAATGGCATTTTACTCCTACAGTATCTATCGAAGATACTGTAGAATATAATTTCATTCTTGGTACTGTAAAAGAAACGGAAAGTATTACACATAAAATATTATACCCAAATCACCAAAGTGCAAAAATCTTGGAAATCGCTCCTGAAGGAGACTATTGTATCAATGACACAATTGCAAAAGTCCAATTTCCAGATGGGCAAACTCTAGAACTTACCATGGTTCAAAAATGGCCTGTCAGAACTCCAAGACCTTATAAACAAAGATTGCAAGCCAATATTCCTTTGCTTACTGGTCAAAGAGTCATTGACTCTATATTTCCTATTACCAAAGGTGGTACTGCAACCATTCCTGGTGGTTTTGGAACAGGTAAAACCATGTTACAACATCAATTAGCAAAATGGTGTGATGCTGATATTATTGTATATATTGGTTGTGGTGAAAGAGGAAATGAAATGACACAAGTACTAGAAGATTTTCCTAAACTAACAGACCCTAGAACTGGTAGGCCTTTAATGGAAAGAACGATATTAATTGCTAATACTTCCAATATGCCTGTTGCTGCCAGAGAAGCCTCTATCTATACAGGAATTACCATTGCAGAATATTATAGAGATATGGGATATCAAGTAGCAATTATGGCTGACTCAACATCTAGATGGGCTGAAGCTTTAAGAGAAATTTCTGGTAGATTAGAAGAAATGCCAGCAGAAGAAGGCTTTCCTTCATATTTACCTTCAAGACTTTCTGAATTTTATGGAAGAGCTGGTAGAACCTTAAATCATAATGGAACAGATGGTTCTGTTACTATTATTGGTGCCGTGTCTCCACAAGGTTCAGACTTTTCAGAACCTGTTACACAAAATACAAGAAGATTTGTCCATGTATTTTGGGGACTAGATAGAGATTTAGCATACTCTAGACATTATCCTGCCATTAATTGGATGATTAGTTATAGTGAATATATTTCTAATTTAGAAAATTGGTATGATAAAAATGCAGAAGAAGATTTTTTAGTATATAGAAATAAAATTGTCAAATTGTTAAATGAAGAAAATGAATTACAAGAAATTGCTAAAGTTGTTGGACAAGATGTATTATCAGATTCTAAAAAATTAATTTTGGAAATTTGCAAATGTATCAGAGAAGGATTTTTACAACAAAATGCAAATTCTGAAATTGATACTTATGTACCTTTATTAAAACAATATAAAATGATGAAATTAATTGTGTCTATATACGAAGCTTCAGATACCCTTATCAACAAGGGCATCCCTATGTCTAAAATTAAAGAAATTGGATTTTTTGAAACTTATCCAAAAATAAAAAATGAAGTTGCGAATATTGAAATGGCAAAAATAGATGAAATGGAAGAACAATATTTAGATAGTTTAGACAAAATAGCAGAAGAATATAAAGAAGTATTATAGAAAGGATGAAAAATAAGTGGATATTCAATATATTCGGATTAGAAAGCATAAATGGTCCTATTGTATATTTAAAAACCCCTAAAAACATCATGTTTAATGAACAAGTAGAGTTCATCTTACCAAATAATGAAACACGTTTGGGAAATGTTATTTGTATAGATGAGAATGTTACAATGATACAAGTATATGAAGGGACAAATGGAATTGGACTAGACAAAACAAAAACCATATTAAAAGGAAAACCATTAAGTATAAAACTATCAGAAGATATGTTAGGTAGAATTTTTGATGGAACAGGAAAACCGATTGATGGCTTAGGCGAAATCCATTCTGACATTGAAAGAGATATTAATGGTAGTAGTATAAATCCTATTTCTAGAGAATATCCAAGAAATTATATCGAAACAGGTATTTCTAGTATTGATGGATTAATGACTTTAATTAGAGGTCAAAAATTGCCTATATTCTCTGGTAGTGGAATTAATCATAATGAACTCGCCAATAAAATTATTACAGATTCTAATATTGGAAAAGAAGAGAAATTTGCTATTTGCTTTGGATTAATGGGTGCAGAGTTTGAGACAGCTGAATACTTCAAAAATAGTTTAAAAGAAAACGGATCTCTTTCTAAAGTCGTTATGTTTCAAAATCTTTCTAATGATCCAAGTATAGAAAGAATTTTGACACCAAAAGTTACTTTGACTTGTGCAGAATATTTAGCTTTTGATTTAGGATATCATGTATTAGTTATTCTAACAGATATGACCGCTTATGCTGAAAGTTTAAGAGAAGTTTCTACTTTAAAAGGTGAAATTCCAAGTAGAAAAGGTTACCCTGGATATCTATATAGTGATTTAGCTTCTATCTATGAAAGAGCCGGTATGATAAAAGGAAAATCAGGTTCTATTACAGAAATCCCAATACTTACCATGCCAAATGATGATATTTCACACCCTATTCCAGATTTAACAGGATATATAACAGAAGGACAAATTGTACTTTCTAGGGATTTGTATCAAAAAGGAATCGTTCCTCCTGTTGACATTTTAAATTCTTTATCAAGACTCATGAAAGATGGTATTGGTGAAAAATATACGAGAAAAGACCATGCAAAAATTTCTGACCAAATTTTTGCTTCTTATTCTAAAGCTCAAGATGTAAGAGCCTTAGCAAAAGTTTTAGGTGAAAATGATTTAAATGATTTGGATAAGCAATACCTAGCATTTGCAAATACATTCGAAGAAAAATTTATCAATCAAAAACAAGATGAAAGAAGAACAATCAATGAAACTTTAGATTTAGCCCTAAATATTTTAAATATCCTGCCAAAAGAAGAATTGACAAAACTATAGTTGAATTCTCATTTGAAAACAATTACAAATTTGTCTCTAGCAAATTGTAGCTTAGAAAGGAATGAAATAAATTATGAGCACACTTCTTCCAACCAAAAGTAATTTAATCAAATTAAAGAAAACAATTGCTTTATCTAAACAAGGGCAAAAACTTTTAGAAAAGAAAAAATATATTCTTGAAAACGAAAAAGAAAAATATATTTCTCAAAAAAACGAATTAGAAGAAACCTTTCATAAGCAATATGAAAAAGCATTTCTTGCTTTACAAAATGCAAATGTTGATATGGGAATCAATAAAGTCAATATGATTTCTCATACCATTGAAATTGATAATCTATTAGATATAAAGTACAAAACAATTATGGGGGTAGAAATACCACTAATTTCTTATACGAGTTCTTCTAATCCAGATTTAACATTTGGTTTACTTGGAACAACAATTAGTATTGATGAAGCAATTGTAGAATTTCAAAATATCAAAAAAATGATGATTGATTTGGCTCGTTTAGAAATTACCATATCTAGATTAGATTCTGCTATAGAAAAGGTTCAGAAAAGGTCTAATTCTTTAAAAGATATTATTATTCCTAATTATGAAAAGGATGAGAAAAGAATACAGGATATCTTAGAGGAAAGAGACAGAGAAGAGTTTGTAAGGATGAAAATGATAAAGAAAAATTCATTCCATCAGTAAAAAATTAAGAGACTTGAAAAAGTCTCTTATTTGCTATATATGAAGTTTAATTTTATTCGATAATATTACATAAAACGTCAAATCAAAAAGAAAAACTAATAAGATTTAGCATGATATTTTATTTTTTCCTAATTTATGTTATTCTATAGTTAATAAGTATTTGTAAAGTGAATTTTGTATTTAATCATAAACCATTCTTACATTTGATAATTTAATCTAAAAAAACTAATGAACTTAAATTATAATAAAATTAATTTTTAGGAGATTAATTTAGAATATGTTTTTTATATTTAATTTTAGAATTCTTTGAGTTTAATAATAGAAAATACTATTATCGCATATTTCATGATTATTTTTATTGCTTAACTCCAATTACTGATGAGTATTTATATTATGTAAGAATAAATGAGGGATTAAAAGATTTAACAAAGGAAGATATTAAATCAATTCTTTATTTTGAATTTTATAGTTAAAAATTTTCTCTAATTAGAAAGATTTGCTATGACTTAAATAATAATTGAACATTAATTATAGTATAAATAAGGGATTAGTAACCAGTGAAGAAAACCGACAAAAAGAGTTTCAAAATGATATAAAAACAATTTAAGGAGCTTATAAAAGCTCCTTTTTATGGTTGAGGTGAGGAGAAATTGTAGTTTAATCATTCTTCTACTAATTTTTCTTTTTTTAATAAATCAGACTGTTGCTTTGTTATATGTATTCCTTTTTGAACTCTATCTAATAGATTTAGTTTTAATTTCAAAAAATAATGTTTTTGATTATTTGATTAACAATCTTATTAATATTTAAAAGGGTTTATATTTAATTTCCCAACTAACATCACCTAGATATTTCTTTTCTATTTTTACAAAATAGCTACTATATGTTACAATTGGGGATCCTCCAATCTTTGTTCCTCTTGTATCTTCTTGTATAAATCTAACCTGATTATTTGTTTTATTATATGTCACATAATCAATTCCGATTGGTGAAGCTGTATTTCCTGAATATTCCGATACAAATACTAAATAATATTTATCAAAAAAATCGTTATCTATGTCAAATTTTTCTATTACATTTTCTTTGTTATCTTTTAATAAATCTTTAATTGGTTTGTTATAAACCATTTCTGTATTTACATGGTACTCAAGAACTTCATCATTTATAAGATCTTCATTAAATAGTTTGTCTAATTCATTTATATTTTGTATTATCTTCAAATTTGGGCTTGTCCACAAGTTACTATGACAAGTTTGATATGGAATTTTTATTATTATTACTGATTTTATAATTGTAAATATTAGTAGACAAATGACAGTAGTTGCTATTGTACCAATAATTATTTTTTTAGTATTATGCTTTAAAACTGGTATTTTTTTAAATGCAATACCTATTATTATAGAAATAATTCTTAATATTGATATACTAATCATTATAAAATTTACAAATTCATCAACTAAATCTATTATTTTAAATAATACAAATATATTAAAAATAATTATGTTTACATAATTGATTATTTTATCTGGATTTTTTACTGCTTTTGTAATATCATAAAATACTATTGCCTCTAGCAGTAGTAAAAATAGAATATCTAACCCACTATAAAAAAATCCTCTTAATGATGTTTCTGGTAAAAAAAACATTATCATAAATAATAGTATTGTTATAGTTACGGTTATACTAATATATATCTTTTTCTTATTCATATAAGGTTCGCCTTTATATGATATATTTTTATAACTAAAATTTTTTTTAAATTCAATTAAACTTATTATAAATCTTATTCCAATTAATAATAATGCAATGTATGTAAATAAATTACCTATATCTCCATCTGAAGTACTTCCTGAAGCTATTAATAATAATTCAGTAATTATTGAAATTATAAATTTTATATAACTTGTACCTTTTTCGGACTTTCTTACTATATTTATAATATCATAAATTATAATGCCCCTTATAAATAACAAAAATATATAGTTAAATTCCTCAAAGAATGGATAACCACAAAATATAAGTATTAAAAATATTATAATTACTGTTAACACAATATATATTATAGTTTTTTTATTCATATTACAAATTCTCCTTTGTATATTAATCTTACATTTTCTAGCAATTTTTCATTTGTCAATATGGTATCATATATAACTTATGGAATCAAATAGAATTTTACAAATTTATATAATAAAAATATCAGAGAAATAGGAAAAAATTTTAATGTAGGAATTACAACTGGTATCAATGGAGATTAATCTAATTATTGGAAACACCCATATAGACATTGGAATTTTATTTCCTCATATTCACACTTTGATGAGACTTTAACAAAAAGAGGAGATAAAAAGAAAAATAAAAAATAAAGCTCCATTAATCCTAGACCGCGAATAAATCGTAGCCGTTAAAACGAATTAACAGAGCTTTTATATAAAATAACATAAGATATTTATTAACTATTTTATGCAATCTGTCTATATATTAGACATAATCTTTTAACTTTTGTCAACTATATTGTACATTTTGAAAAGTTAAAAATAATTTTTTATAAAATGGGGTAATGTTATAATTATCTTCTCTTTTACTATTTTTATTTTTTGTTCTTTTATCTTTTTCTAAGAAAATATAATCAATTTCCACAATAAATCTCCATTAATTATTAAATCCAAACTTCTCCATTCTTTCTTCTTCGCTAGTAGATAAATCCTTTAGCCATTCAGCTAAGCCATTACTATCATTATTTCTTAAAAACTCAAAATACTTTACCCTATCTTCTTTAGCTATAACAACAGGTGGCAAGTCATTTTTTAATAATTCATAATTTATAAGCAATCTGCCCGTTCTTCCATTTCCATCTTCAAAAGGATGTATTTTTTCAAAATCAATATGATATTTAGCAATTTTAGTAAAAATATCTTGTTCATCATGATTGTAATTATATATATAATCCATCATTAAATTTGGAACTTTTTCAGGTTCTGGTGGAATATGTTCACTACCTTGAATAAATACTTGCACAGTTCTATAACCTTCTGTATCTTTAATATCTCTATTTATAATTTCATTTAATTTTTTAATGAATCTTTCATCAAATTCTTCATTATTTTTTAAATTCTTAAAAACTAATTCAAATGCTTTTTTATGATTTATAGCTTCATATATTTCCCTTGGCTCTTTTCCTTCGATTTTAAAGCTATTATCATTGTATAGAATAGCATAAGTTTCTGCATAAGTAAGTGTACTTCCTTCAATAGCATTTGAATGATATGTACTTCTTGTAATGAAATCTTCTAAATATTCTTTTTGACTTAAAATAAATTCTAAAATCCTCATTGTTTTGTTTCTCCTTGTATATAATTACAAGAAATAAAAAAAAGAACTTGACTATCATCAGCCCAGTTCTTTCTTCTGGTCGAGGTGAGGAGAGCTTATTTTTGAGAATTACATATTTTCTAGCACTTCGACATTTTTTGAATGTAGTTTGAATGCAGTTGAATAAATTTTATTGAAAAATTTTTTAAATGTTTGTATAATGGTCTTAAAGAAAAGCTATAAGAGGTGGAGAAATTATGAAAATTAGATGCTTAAAATGTAATGATATAATTGAATCTTTAAGTGTTCACGATTATAAAAAATGTAAATGTGGAGCATGTTCAATTGATGGTGGAAATGAATATACAAGAATTGGTGGAGATTTTAAATACATTCATTGGGTATATGGTGATGGACATGAAGAAGAAATAGGTTTTAAAAAATAATGCAGATAAAAATCAACTGCATTATTTTTATTTATAAGTATTAAGTTACTAGTCAATTACTAGTCAATTACTAGTCAATTACTAGTCAATTACTAGTCAATTACTAGTCAGTTACTGGTCAATTACTAGTCAATTACTAGTCAAACAATAATAATTTTTTACATTATTTTTTTAAGATAAATTTCTTTTTGGGATCATGGTTACTAGTTCCAATCCACTCTATTATTTCTAAATCTTCTAATTTTCTTAAATAACTAAGGACAGTATTTCTAGACCTGCCTGTGTATTTTGTTAATTCTGTTGTACTTGCTTCACTTCTATCATTAATAAATCTTAATATATCTTTTTCAACTGAAGATAATAAATCCCAATTATTCTTTATTTTTTCATTCTTTTGAAGAGTTTCATGAACTCTTTTATCTCTCATTACTATATTGTTTTTTAGAGTTAATTTCAAAATATTACCATCTTCATAAATATATTCTGGTTCATCTAAGAAAAATTTATTCATTTCTTCATAAATACGAGCTACACCCTCATTAAGCTCTTTAACTAATCCCAAGTCAACTAGTGTTTCAGAAATTTTTGTATTACGTGCATATCTAACATTTTTCATGTTTTCTAAGGTAACTAATCCAGGTAGTTTTCCGGGACTTTTAATTTCCATTCTATCATCAAATATAAAAACTTTAATATGTTCTCCTAACATAGCATAGTTTCTATGTGTAACCGCATTAGTAATCCCCTCAAGCCAAGCAAATTCAGGATATTCTGGAACTTTTTCAAAAATGCCATCTTTATTTAAATGGTTAAAATCTCTTAATTGGCTTCTAATAAATTTTTGAGCTTCTATAATTAATTTATATAATGGAAGTCTAAAAGTTTCTTCTTTTATAATATTTAAATTTTCACCTGTTTGCATATTATTTCCTGAATACTTTATTACTCTTAGTCTTGCACAAGGGAAAAATACAGTTGGATCATTTGAAAATAATAAGACACCAGCATTAGTCAAATGATATGATCCATTTACCTCTTTTAAAAAATGTCTTGCTTTTAATACTTCTATATTATCTTTGCTTTCAGCACCAATAGAATTTTTATACATATTGACCATTTCTTCATCAATATCTTCGATACTGCTTTCCAGTACAACTTGATTTTCGTAAGATACTTCTGGTCTATCAACTTTTAAGACTTGAATTTGCTCATCTGTTAATTTTATTGTAGAATCACCTCTTCTTAAATAAACTTCGTCTTTAACATTTCTTATTAAGCAATTGTGACTAATTTCAATATGTAATAGTAATATAAAATCTTCATGACCATTAGTATTTATTATATTCAATTTTTCAGTTTTTATTTCAGGAATTGTTTTTAAATATTGTATGCTACTTTTTAAAATGTCATTATCCTTATTTCCATAATTTTCAAATCCTTCTAATTTACCATCATCGGTTATTCCAATTGCTAAAGTTCCTCCATCCGCATTAGCAAATCCTGCAATATGGTTTGCTATTTCTTTTATATCTTTTTTAGCACTTTTTCTATCAAATTTTTGATTTTCTTTAGCAAAACGCAAATATTCTTCAGTTAATTCTTCATTTAATTGTGATTGTAACATTTTTTACTGCTCCTTTTCTATAATCTACCCATTATATCAATATACTCACCAGCAGTTAATACTGTTCTAGGTAAATGTAATTGTGTATAATAGGTATCTTTATTTTTTTGATATATAGCATCAATAATTTTACAATTTTCATCTTTATCAATTGTCATTACTAAACCTAATACATTATATTTTTGCGATAATTTTGTAGTATATAAAGCAATTCTATCAGTCGCATCAAGTGGCATTTCTTCATCATCAAAAGAATCAATCTCAACAATTATAATACTGTTTTCTAAATCTTTAACTTTCATCATAATTTGTGGTTTAGGATCTTTACTGTTTACAAAATCATTAAATATGCTTTCTATTTCTACCATTGAAATATTTGTATTTGTTATTGTTTCTCCAAAAGTAGTTTTTCCTACACCACAACATAATTCGTTTATGGCTGTGCTTAGTGTAGTATCATTTTTGTAGATTTCTTTTACTTTATCCATTCTCTTTTTTGTAAAGTTATATTTGTCTTTAATAGCAGATATATCAAGTGTATCTCTATCTGTTTCATCTACAAAAACATCTGGTGTTCTTCCGAGTAAATAATCTATTGAAACATTAAAAATTGTAGCTAGTTTTTTTATTGCTTCTATATTTGGCTCTCTCATATCTAATTCATATTTTGATATTGCTGCAGGTTCTACTCCTAATCTTGTTGCAATATCTTTTTGAGTAAATCCATTTTTTTCTCTTAAATACTTTATTCTTTCGCCATTTGTCATAATTTTTTCTCCTTCTCAATTTATGATTAAATTTTATCATATCCATTTTGGAAAGTCAATAATTGCTGAAAATTAAATATTTTTTACAAAAAAAGTTTTAGAAAGTTTAAAAAATTTTGAAAAAGGTATTGACAATATATCCATTTTGGATTATTATATAAATATCCAAAACGGATATGGATAAAATTGAAAGGAGGTATGCTATAAAAGTAAAAATATGAATAAAGATTTATTTTTTTACTTATCAAGTATCCAAAATGGATTTATAGAATTTCAAAGGAGGACAAAGTTATGAATGAAAGTTTTAGTGAAGAACTTAAGAAAGAGTTAGTAAAACAAGCTATAAAAAGCTTAGATGACCCATTTAAAATGCTAACTGTAAAAGATGTAGCAAAGGATTTATATATGGGAGAAAACAAAACAAACGAAATATTTAATCGTGCAGATTTTCCATCTGTGAATATTGGTAAAAC
>CALXKE010000012.1 GCA_944388805.1 uncultured Clostridia bacterium
GGACAAGAAAGAATCTACTATGTATTAGGATTTACTGTATTAGGAACATTAGCAGGAGGATTAATCTTAATTAAGAAGTTTGTTATATAACAAAAAAATAAAAGGGGAAAATAGAATATCACAACATCATGTATTAACAAGAATTGTAAAATAGGACACAAAGATGTCCTATTTTATTGCCTAAATTTCTTTACAATTAAAATTTGGTATGGTATAATTTTCCATGAAAAAGACTAGTGAGGTGAAAAATATGAATCAAATTTTAGCAACCAGTAATCCAACAACAAAGAAAACTAAAAAGAAAAAAAGTGGTGGACCTGCAGATATAAAAACAGTTGTTAGAGTATTTGCAATAGCAATGTTGATATTTGGTGTATTTATGATAGGAACAGGATCTTATGCCATATATAGAGATAATGAAGCTAACAATTCAGAAATTACCAAACCAGTCATAACAGAAACATTAAATGATGATAATACAGCAGTTATATTAACAGTTACACATGACAAAGCAATTGATAGAATAGAATATAGTTGGAATGACGATGAAGTACAAACGATAACTGGAAATGGAAGAAAATATATAGAACAAGAAATAGAAATCCCAGGAGGAACAAATACATTAAATGTAAGAGCAATTGATACACAAGGACAAGAGATTTCTACACAAAGAGAATTTACAGCAGAAGATAAGATGAATTTAAATTTAACGATTTCAGAAGATAATAAATTAAAAATAACTGCAGAAAGTGAAACAGAAATAACATATATGACTTATAAATGGGATGAAGAAGAAGAGCAAAGAATAGATATTAATGCAACAACAGTAAATCAAGAAATTGATGTGCCTATGGGAACACATAACATAACGGTTACCTTAGTAGATGTAAATAATGAAACTACAACAAAAGAGCAAACAGTTATGGGAACGACAAAACCAATAATCAATATAGATACAGATGATGCTGGAGAATATTATTTAATTACGATTACAGATGAAACTGGATTGGAAAGAGTAGACTTAAACGTTAGAGGGGAACAACGAACTATTACAGTTGAAAATGGAGAAAAAGAATTAAAATATAAATTAAAATTAAATGAAGGTGATGAAAATAGACTAGAAATAACAGCTTACAATGTTGATGGAATAGCCTCTGATACAAGAAGAGTCAGTGCAGCAAAATAAATTTGATAAAGTTTCCCTACATATAATATGTGTATGTAGGGAAATAGATTAAGGGGAGAAAATGGATAATACTTTTTTTCATATATTAACCTATTTTGTTATTTATTCATTTTTAGGATGGGTTTTAGAAAGTATAGTAAGAACAATTTGTGAAAAAAAAATAATCAATACAGGATTTTTAATAGGACCATTTTGTCCAATATATGGATTTGGTGCTATTATTATGCTATTATTTTTAGATAGATTTAAAAATAATATTTTTCTCTTATTTTTTATTTCAGTCATCGCATTAACTCTATGGGAATATATAGTAGGTGTACTTTTAGAAAAGTTTTTTTCTACGAAATATTGGGATTACTCAAATCATAAATTCAATTACAAAGGTAGAATTTGTTTAACAAATTCTATAGCATGGGGAGTTTTAGGAGTTTTGTTTATCAATTATATACACCCATTTATTATACAAACACTAAGTTATGTGGAGTTTATGTATGTAGCAATTATTGCTAGTGTTATAGTATTAATATTACTAATCGATGCGATTATCAGTATTATTAAAGTAAAGAATATAAAATCTACATTAGAAAAAATAGAAGACATTAATGAACAAATTAAACAAAAATTATCAGAATTAAAAGATAAAGAAAAAATATCAGCAAATGATAATATGCAGAAACTCATAAATAATTTAAAAACGCGAAGGGATAGAACAATGCGACGTTTATATAGAAGAGCATACAGATTGAAAAAAGCGTTCCCAGCAATCAATACAAAAGAATTTACAGAAATATTAAATAAGAAAATGGAATTTAAACATGTAAAAACAAAAAAAGAAAAAAAGGGTGAATAGTATGGTTCAAGAAATTTATATTATAGATGATGATGATTCATCTATTGTAATCTTTAGAGAATTGTTCAGGGAAGATAAAGATTATAAATTTATTAGTGTAAAATCAGAACAAATTGATATTGCATTAAAAAATATTCCCTCATTAATCATTATTAATGAGGATGCAATTGATAGAGATGTAGTAGGACTTTGTAAACAAATTAGACGAGATGAGGATAACACAATCACACCTGTTATTGTTGTATCTTCCAACAATGATAAAGAACATAGAATGAAAATCTTAAGAGAATCTGTTGAATATTATATCAAAAAACCTGTTGATGAAGAATATTTATATTACACAGTAAAAAATTTAAACAGATTACTTGCTAATAACAGAAGAGTTAGTCCGCTAACAGGATTACCAGGAAATGTCCAAATACATGCAGAATTGAAAAAGAGATTATCTAATAATGAGCCATTTTCTGTATTATATTTAGATTTAGACAATTTTAAAGCATATAATGATGTGTATGGATTTGTCAAAGGTGATCAAATTATTGAATTTACAGCAGAGACAATTTTAAAAGGTGTTCATAATAATTTCACAGAAGAAGCTTTTGTAGGACATATTGGCGGAGATGATTTTGTTGCTATATTACCATCAACCAATTGCGAAAAAATTTGTCAAAACATATTAGCCATTTTTGACAATAATGTAAAAAAATTCTTTACGGAAAGAGATTTAGAAAAAGGATATATAGAGGTAGAAAATAGAAAAGGCATTATAGAGCAATTTCCATTAACATCTCTTTCAATAGGTGTCGTAGTTGCAGACCCTGGAAGATTTCATAACATATTAGAAATTGGTGAAGTAGGTGCTCAAGTAAAACATGCTGCTAAATCTGTTATGGGAAGTAGTTATGCAGTGGACAGAAGAAAAGAAAAGAATCATATCATTTAGAATAATCTAGAAAAATTGCAGATTTTTAAATCTGCAATTTTTTAACGGTTACACATAAAAAAAGAAATAAGTCATATACATATAATAAAAACTTTAGGAGATAAAGAATGAAAAAATTTACTATAAAAAGAGTTTTGATTATATTTTTTGCATTTATTATTAGTTTTAGTGTATACTTAGCACAAAATAATACAATTAACCCCAAAAGAGAAATAGGAGATGCTGTTCAAGTAACATCATTGCCTGTTTCAGGAAAAGTAGTGATATTAGATGCAGGACATGGCACACCAGATGAACGGAGCAGAAAGTAGTAATGGAACAACAGAAGCACAAATTAATTTAAAAATAACCTTGAAACTACAACAGCTTTTAGAACAATCAGGATGTACAGTAATTTTAACAAGATCAGATGAAAATGCTATATATGATTTAGACTCAAAAACATTAAGACAAAAAAAGGTTTCAGATATTCATAATAGAGTAAAAATAGGAAATGAATCTTCGGCAGATATATTTGTATCCATACATTTAAATAAAATAAATGAGCAACAATATTATGGCTGGCAAACTTTTTTTAATACCAGTAACGAACAAAGTAAAATTTTAGCAGAAGAAATACAGAGTAATTTAAATGAAACCATACAAAAGGAAAATAATAGAATAGCTATGAAATTAAATACAGTTTATATTATGAAACATGTAGAAATTCCCATATCCATTGTAGAATGTGGATTTCTTTCTAATCCACAAGAAGAGCAACAATTACAAGAAGATGAATATCAAAATAAGTTGGCTTGGGGAATTTATAATGGAATCATATGCTATTTTCAAAATTAAATGATTTTGAAACGCATTTATATTATGAATCTTCAAGTTATGTGTATGAATATTTAAAAGAAGAATTAGAATGTAATAAAGAAAATTAGAATTTTATGAATGAACCTTTATTTTAAAGCATATAATTAAATAGCTTTAAAATGGAGGTTTTTATTATGTTTCTCGTATTTAACAAGCAAAAAATATATACCTATTTAGTATCTATTATAATTGTTGTCATATTATTTTGTATGACAGGTACATTAACAGAGAATAAAGAAAGCATAGAAACAGCCTCCACTAATGAAAAATTTTTACCTATCTATAAAGTGCAAACAGAAGGAAATAAAGTAGCGTTAACCATGAACTGTGCATGGAATGCAGAGGATATTGATAAAATATTAGAAGTATTAGAAGAAAACAATGTAAAAATCACTTTTTTTATGGTAGGAGATTGGATAGAAAAATATCCAGAAGCTGTTAAAAAAATACATGATGCCGGCCATGAGATTGGAACACATAGTGATACACATCCACATGTTAATAATTTGAGTTATGAAGAAAATGTTGAAGAAATAGAAAATAGTAATGACAAAATAGAAAATATTACAGGAACTAGAACAAATTTATATAGAACACCATATGGAGAATATAATCAAACAGTCATAAAAGCGGCACAAGATAAAGGATATTACACAATACAATGGAGCTTAGATACATTAGATTATACAGGATTAACAGGAGAAGAAATGTGGAATCGAATCAAAGATAAAATTGGTTCAGGGGATATTATATTAATGCATAATGGAACAGAGCATACAGCAGATAGTTTAGATAAAATCATAAAAAATATAAAAGAAAAAAATTTAGAAGTTGTAAAAATCTCAGAAATGATATACAAAGACAATTATACAATTGATGTCAATGGAACACAGAAAAGAAATTAAGGTATGTATAAATTTGGAAATAAAGGGAAAAATAAATATAGTTATGCGAGATCTAGATTTTCTTGTGCGACTTTGTCGCTTAGAAAATCTTAGGCTTGTTTTTTAGGAGACAAAGAAAATGCATTTTATTGGTATTTTTTCAAATCATTCAGAATATGAAATCATAAAACAAAATATAATAAAAATACTAGATAGGAAAGATCTAGAATTAATTCATATAAGCTCTAACAATATACAAAATATGAAAAACATCGTATTTGAAACAATTGTGTTGTGTCATCAAGAAAACATGAATGACGAACAAAAAAGTGTTCTAAATAAGCTTTGTAGCAATTGTATGTTTATTATTGTAAATGCAGATGCGTTTTGTAAAACAAAGATGATAGGTAATAAAAAAACAAATTGTGTCAGTTATGGCTTAAATCAAAAATCAACGATAACGGTATCTAGTATTCAAGAAGATAAAGCAATTTTATCCATACAAAGAAATATAAATAATTTGGAGAAAAAGACAATTGAAATGGGAGAAATGGAAGTGGATGTAAAGAAATATAAACTAGATCAAATAGAAAATATATTAGCAATTTTTGCAATTTATTTGGTATATAGCAAAGAAAATGATTGAAAACAAGGATTTTTTACAAAAAAATTACAAATTTAACTTTTTATGTAGACAAAACCGGGAAAATGTTGTATAATAGGTAATGTAGACTAAAAGAGGTAAAAAAATACAATTGATAAAATAAATTTTAAGGAGGAAAATAAATTGGATACAAATTATTTAGAAAACAACTATTTAACATTAGTTGGAAAAGTTACAGGAGAAAAGAAATTTAGTCATGAAATTTATGGGGAAAGATTTTATATCTTTAATTTAGAAATACCTCGTTTAAGTGGCGTAGCAGATATTATACCAATTACCATTTCAGAAAGACTAATTAATGAAGATACATTAACTGAAGGACAAAAATTGCTAGTAAAAGGACAATTCAGATCATATAATAGTTATGAAAGTGAAAAAAACAGATTAATATTAACTGTATTTGCCAAAGATGTGAAAGTAATATCTGAGGAAGAACAAAGTGAAGAAGAAAATGAGATGACTAAAAAAGATGTTGTTACAAATGAAGTTGTTTTAATTGGCTACATTTGCAAAAAACCAATATATAGACAAACACCATTTGGCAGAGAAATTGCAGATATATTACTTGCAGTTAATAGAGCATATAATAAATCAGATTATATTCCATGTATTGCATGGGGAAGAAATGCAAGATTTTGTCAAAATCTTGAAGTTGGTTCTCAAATAAAATTAGTTGGTAGAGTTCAATCAAGAACCTACGAAAAGAAACATGAGGATGGAAGTGTTGAAACAAGAGTTGCTTATGAAGTCTCAGTAGGAAGTTTAGAAGTTATTGAAGAAAATGATAATGAAAATACGCTTGAAACAGAGAATCAAGAAGCAGTGTAAAATATAAATAGAAATGAAATAAAAGTTTGAAAAGTCTAGTCTTTTCAAACTTTTTTTGATATAATGCAAAAGAACTGTTATTGTTCAGGCCGACATACACAGTGGGAAGTATTCATAAATTATTTATTACTCGGCTCAATACGATATTTAAGAATTGTATGTCGGTTTAAACAATAACAAAGAATATATGATATTTGCATAATAGATAATTTTAATGTGAAATATCAATAAAAATTTTCTGGAGGAGAAATATGTTTAAACACAAAGAGAAAAAAGAAAACAATGGGGGAAATGAGAAGATAAAGGGGATACTTCATTCTAAATGGTTTTTTGGAATCATAGCAATTATACTAATTGCAATATTTTGTATTGCTATGACACCAGTTACATTACAAAATGATATGTTTTATACCATAAAAATAGGAGAACAGATCACTGAAACAGGAATTGATATGCAAGATCATTTTTCTTGGCATGAAGGTTTAGCCTATACTTACCCACATTGGTTATATGATTTAATAACATACTATATATATGCAGGATTTGGTATGACAGGAATCTATGTAACCACTTGTATATTAACGGCTATATTAGGAATTTCTCTTTATATAGTGAATACAAAAATAGCTAAAAACCAATTAGTTTCATTAATATTAACAGTAATTGTTATCTATATCCTGAGAGGATATATTGCAGCAAGAGCGCAATTAGTGACTTTTATTTTATTTGTATGGATTATCTATTGTATTGAAATGTTTTTGAAAAATAGAAAAATTCGATATGCAGTCGGATTAGTTTTCATTTCAACGTTAATTGCTAACTTACATGTAGCCGTTTGGCCATTTATATTTGTGTTGTTTTTACCATATATAGCAGAATATTTAATTGCTTTAATAGCAGAAGTTACGATATATAGAAAAATTCATATAAAATTATTAAACTTTAGAATAAAGAGATTAAGTAAATCAGAAAAAAATACTGAGAAGAGATTAAAATTAGAAGAAGATTTAAAAAATACGATAGATAAAAATGAAAAAATAAAAATAAAGAGAGAAGAAACATTAAAAAATCCATATAAAATTAAATTTCATAAAAATCCAAATGTCAAATGGTTAATCTTGGTTATGATTATATGTGCTTTTACAGGTTTATTAACACCATTAGGAGACACACCCTATACCTATTTATATAAAACCATGGAAGGAAATACAACACAAAATATTAATGAACATTTACCAATGACCATTATTGATGAAACAGAAGCTTTATCAGCAATTATAGTTATTTTAGCAATTTTAACCTTTACAAAAACAAAAATTAAACTAAGCGACTTATTTATGATAAGCGGTTTATGTCTTTTAATGTTGGCATCAAGAAGACAAGTTACCATGTTTTGCTTAATCGGTGTATTCATTGTCAATAAAATGATATGTGGATTATTTGAGATATATACGAAAGATGGAATCGAAAGACTAACAAACCTGATTACAGGTAAAGTGGGATATATCGTAATGATTTTGGTTATGCTTGGTTTAAGTTATCATTTTTATGAGCCAAAACAAAATGATGAATATATAGATGATACAGCATATCCAGTTCAAGCATGTGATTATATATTAGAGAATATAGATTTGGGCAAAGCCAGATTTTATAATGAATATAATTACGGAAGTTATATGATATATAGAGGAATTCCAGTATTTATTGATTCTAGAGCAGATTTATATGCACCAGAATTTAGCGGAAAAGAAGATGACATATTCATGGATTTTATTAATACGTCTAGTATAGGAGAATTTTATGAAGATACATTTGAAAAATATGATATTACACATGTGATTACTTATAAAAATTCAAAAATGAATATGATTATAAAAGAAACCAATGATCCAAATTATAAAGAGCTATATGAAGATGATTATTTTACAATATACGAAAGACTAGATGTATAAGAAAAGCGTATTACTTGCGGAATTATACAATAAAAGAGAGGGATTTATGAGAAAAGAAGAAAAGAAAAAATTAAAAAAACTATATTTTATGTTAGCTATCATGATATTTCTTATTATATTTATAGACCAATTATCTAAAGTTCTTGTGATACATTATGGAGAAACCACATTACTATCTGGTAAAATCATATTGAGACAAGCAGACATTGCAAGTAGCGCGTATGATGAAACTTCTAGAGGTGTAACCATATTGACAAATTTATTCATTGTGGGGATTATTTTGGGAATTATAAAAAGTGACAATCAATTTATAACGAAAAAAATTAAAATATTGCTAAGTCTTGCATTTGCAGGAGGTGTTAGCAATATCATTGATAGATTATGTAGAGGAAATGTTGTAGAATTTATTAATATTGGAAACTTTCCAGCATTTAATATAGCAGATATTTGTATTTTAATTGGTTGGATTTCTTTTGTTGCCATATTTGCTTCTTTTTCAGCAAAAGAACTCTTTAAAAAGAAATCAAAACCAGAGGAAAAAAGAAAAACGGAAAATAGAGATAATGTCAATTCGTAAAGGAAAGAAAGGATAGAATAATACATGAAGTATTTTGAAGTAGAAAATGATAACAAAAGAATTGATGCATATTTATCAGAAAAGATTGCAGATACATCAAGAGTTGCAATACAAAGATTAATAAACAATGGAAAAGTATTGGTAAATGGTAAAAGCATAAAAGCATCCTATAAAGTACAAGCAGGAGATAATATTCAAGTAGAAGAGGAAATTCCAATAGAAGTATCTTTAAAAGCACAAGAAATTCCCTTAGAGATTATTTATGAAGATGATGATATCATTGTTGTAAATAAACCAAAAGGAATGGTGGTACATCCTGCCAATGGAAATCCTGATGGAACTTTGGTAAATGCCATTATGGCAATTTGTAAAGATTCTTTATCAGGAATAGGAGGAAAAATTAGACCCGGAATTGTGCATAGATTGGATAAAGATACATCAGGAATTATCATTGTTGCAAAAAATGATAAAGCACATATAAACCTAAGTGAACAAATAAAAAATCATAAAGTAAAAAAGACATATATCGCTTTGGTAAGAGGAATTGTAAAAGAAAATGAGGCAACCATTAATATGCCAATTGGAAGAAGTGAAAAAGATAGAAAGAAGATGGCTGTCACAAGGAAAGGAAAAGAAGCGATTACGCATTTTAAAGTGCTAGAAAGATATGATAAGTATACTTTATTACAGGTAAATATAGAAACAGGAAGAACCCATCAAATTAGAGTTCATTTATCTCAAATAGGATATCCGATTGTAGGAGATGAAGTGTATTCAAATGGAAAAAATGAGTGGAATATAAAAGGACAATGTTTGCATGCAAAAAGTTTGGATTTTACACATCCTACAACTGGAAAAATGATGCATTTAGAAGCAGAATTACCTGACTATTTTGAAAATATACTAAAGGATTTGGAAAGTAGAAAACAAAATTTAATGATTTGAACATTGTGATTTATAGAAGATTCAATCTTAAGTTATGGAAAGATGACAAACACGAAAGGAGATTTACTTGTGGAAGTAATACGATTACAAAAATATTTAGCAGAGGCAGGAATTGCTTCAAGAAGAAAAGCAGAAGAGCTCATCTTACAAGGAAAAGTCCAGGTAAATGGAAAAGTGGTAACAGAACTAGGAACAAAAGTACAGCCTGGAAAAGATGAAGTGAAATATGAAAACAAGATTGTACAAATCGAAAGTAAGAAAATATATATTTTATTAAATAAACCAATTGGATATGTAACAACTGTAAAAGATCAATTTGACCGTGATTCTGTTTTGGACTTGGTAAAAGTAAAAGAAAGATTAGTACCGGTAGGAAGATTAGACATGTATACATCAGGAGCTTTAATTCTTACAAATGATGGAGATTTTGTGTATAAAGTGGCACATCCAAAACATGAAATTAACAAAACCTATACCGTTACTTTAAAAGGAATTGTTAGTAAAGAAAATGTAGATAATTTAAGAAGAGGTGTGGATATTGGAGGATATATTACAAAGCCGGCTAAAGTAAAGATATTAAAAACGGATGAAGAAAAACAGATTACAAGATTAGAAATTATTATACATGAAGGAAAAAATAGGCAAGTAAGAAAAATGTGTGAAGCGATTGGACATAAAGTGCTTGCTTTACATAGAAGTGCGATTGCAGGCGTTGGAGTAAAAGATTTAGAACTCGGAAAATGGAGATACTTGTCGAAAGAAGAAGTGAGAAAAATATTAAATGACTAAAACACAAGATTTGCTTGTGTTTTTCTGCATTTTGTGATTTAATATATATAATTTTAATTTATATATTTTATTCTAAATTTTATCATAAATTTTAATATCAAAAAAATTTCCAAAAGTAAGTTTAAAATTTATTTTGTAAGGAGGTGATAATGTTATATATCAGTTTACGTATAAAAACTATATTCAATGTATCCATAAAATAAAACAAAAAGATTATCTAGATTTGAGAGAAGAAAGTGAAGGATATGGCCTTTCCATAGGAGATAATTTAGAAGAAAGATATAAAGGTATCATTGAATATTTATTCAAAGACAAACAAAGAATTTGTTTTTTTCTTAATTGTTTTTTAGATTGTTATGAAAAAATAGAAAAAGAAAAATTGGTATATATTGATTTTTATAAAGGAAAGAAAGGTATAAAAATTATATATAAACATTCTGATAAACAGATATTTTATATGATTATGTATCAACAAAAAATTTCTGCAGATTTACCATATTCTATTTTACAGGAATGCGTAAAAATCATTAAGAATTCCAAACAAAAAGATGTTAAGAATATGATTATTATTCCTATTGTGATATATGTTAAAGAAAATGTATATCCTTATGGAAAAGTAATGAAACAATGTTTTCAGATAACAACGTATGATAATCATATACTAGAATTAAAATACAATTTAATAAACTTATCTAGATTTTTAAAACAGCCTAAGATGAGAAATACCATATTAGAGGAGTTAATATATATAGAACATTAAAAGATATCAAATTTTAGATGCAACTAACCCTTATATGTATTGTTATTATTTTTTACACCTTGTGTGTCTCAACCACTAATGTTGAAAGATAAATTTTTATCTAGTCTTAAATAAATTTAATCCTATCTAAAAATTTTCTTTTCAACGTGTGAAGATTGCTCCAATCGCACTCGCTATCGCTCGTTTGATTGCTTACGCGGTGTTTCAAAATAATAACAATACATATAAGGGTTAGTTGTATAGTGTAATAGATACACCATCTTTGTTGGTTTTACATAAAATATAGTAATAGCAGAATAAATAACAGATATATCAAAAGATTGGAAAGGAATGAGACTAGATGAAAACCATATTAGAGATAAAAAATATTTGTAAAACGTATCAAAGTAAAGAGGGAGAAATAGTGGCACTAGATAATATTCATTTTAGAGTAGAAGAAGGAGAGTTTGTATCTATTATAGGACCTAGTGGTTGTGGAAAATCTACTTTGCTATCTATTATTAGTGGATTAGAAGAAAAAACAAAAGGAGAAATCTACATAGAAAATAAAAAAGTAGAAGGAATCTCAGAAGAAGTGGGATATATGTTACAAAAAGATTGTTTATTGGAATGGAGAAATATATGGAGCAATAGTATATTGGGATTGGAACTAAAAGGTGCTTTAAATGAAAATAGCAAACAATATGTAGAAAGTTTATTAAAAAAATATAATCTTTATGATTTTAAAGATAAATATCCATCAGAGCTATCTGGAGGAATGAGGCAAAGAGCAGCTTTAATTAGAACTTTAGCAACAAACCCAAAGATCTTATTACTAGATGAAGCCTTTTCTGCATTGGATTATCAAACAAGAATCATGGTAACGAATGATATTTATTCGATATTAAGAAAAGAAAATATGACAGCGATTATTGTCACACATGATATTTCAGAAGCCATTAGTATGTCTGATAGAGTGATGGTATTAACCAAAAGACCAGGAAGAGTAAAAGATATTCATACAATTGATTTTGAGATGGAAAATAGAAATCCTATCAATGTAAGAGAAAGTCCAAAATTTAGTGGGTATTTTAACACTTTATGGAAGGAGTTGGGTGTTGATGAATAATTCTTTATCACAAGAAAGAAAGCAATATATCAAACATAATCGAAAAAGAAAAATACTGGTATTTACAACACAGGTAGCAATATTACTTGGCTTTTTAGCTATATGGGAAATATTAGCCGATATGAATATCATAGATAGTTTTATCATGAGTCAACCAAGTCGAATATGGGAAACATTAACCAACTTAGGGTCTAATGATTTGCTAATGCATATAAAAGTGACTGTATATGAGACAGTTGTAGGATTTTTATTAGGAACCATTTTAGGAACGATAATTGCCATTATGTTATGGTGGTCTAAGTTTCTTTCAGATGTGCTAGAACCTTATTTAGTCGTATTAAATAGTTTACCAAAAGTTGCTTTAGGACCTGTCATTATCATATGGGTAGGAGCAGGAACACCAGCGATTATTGTGATGGCAGTTGCCATTTCATTGGTGGTTACTATATTAGAAAATCTAAATGGATTTATCAAGACAGATAAAGATTTGATTAAAATGGCAAAAACCTTTAAAGCTACAAAATTCCAAATATTAACGAAAATTGTTATACCTGCCAATATTTCTACTTTTATCAATTCTTTAAAAGTTAGTATAGGACTTTCTTTAGTAGGTGTTATCTCTGGAGAATTTTTAGTATCTAAAGCAGGTTTGGGATATTTGATTGTATATGGTGGGCAAGTGTTTAAGTTGGATTTGGTTATGGCAAGTGTGATTATACTTGGTGTTGTAGCAGGATTGATGTATTTGGCTGTATTATTATTAGAAAAAATTATATTGAAATCTAAAAAATTTCAGTAATAGAAAAACTACTAATTTATTTTAGTAGTTTTTTATTGTTTTAGACAACAAGTTTCTTATTATATAGAATAATTTAACATTTCACACATTCTCATAAACAACATAAAATATAAAGAGAAAAATCAAGGAGGTGTGAAATGAGTAAAAAAGGAAAAATTGCGCTAGTGGTAGTAATCTTAATAATTGCAATCATTATTGCTGTTGTCGTTATAAAATGTCAAAAAGGAAACAATCAAAATGCTTTACAAACCATCAATGTTAGTGAGGTAACACGTTCTGTCTTTTATGCACCACAATATGTTGCAATCAATAATGGATACTTTGAAGAAAAAGGATTAGAAATTGAATTGTCAACTGGTCAAGGGGCAGATGCGGTTATGACAAGTGTATTAGCCAATCAAGTAGAAATTGGATTTGCAGGTCCAGAAGCATCTATCTATGTGTATAATGAGGGAAAAGAAGATTATACAGAAGTATTTGCGCAATTAACGAAAAAAGATGGTTCATTATTAGTTTCTAGAATAGATGAAGAAAATTTTAGTTGGGAAAATTTAAAAGGCAAAACAGTTATTCCAGGAAGAAAAGGTGGCGTACCATATATGACCTTGGAATATGTTCTAAAAAAGAATGGAATTAATCCAGAAACAGATGTGGTATTAGATGACAGTATTAAATTTGATTTAATGGCAGGTGCGTTTGCAGCTGGAAATGCTGACTATGTGACTTTATTTGAACCAACAGCTTCTTTAACAGAACAAGAAGGAAAAGGATATGTTGTGGCATCAGTTGGAGAAGAGGCAGGAGAAATACCATATACAGCCTATTTTGCTAAAAAAAGCTATATTGAAGCAAATGAAGAAACTATTCAAAACTTTACAGACGCAATTTATAAAGGGCAAACTTGGGTAAAAGAACATACTGCAGAAGAGATTGCAACTGTTATACAAGACTTTTTTCCAGATACAAGTATTGAAATGTTAACAGAAGCAATACAAACATATAAAGATATAGATGCATGGAATGATACACCAGTATTAAAAGAAGAAAGTTTTAATAGACTTCAAGAAGTTATGACTTTGGCTGGAGAATTAGAAAATCCTGCACCTTATGACAAGGTTGTAAATAATACGTATGCGATTCAAAGTATAGAAAATTAATTTTTACTATTATGTAAAAATGTATTGACAAATAAAACTCATAATGTTATATTTACCAATGAAGGAGAAGTGATAATATGAACATGGATTTTTCTAATATTGGTAAAAGAATACAGGCAACAAGGATAGAAAATAAAATTAGTCAAAAAGAGATGGCAGATTTTTTAGGAATATCTTTAAATTATATAAGCAGATTAGAAAATGGAAAAACAAAAATAGATTTGAAAACATTTATAAAAATATGTGATTTCTTAAATATTTCTATTTATGATGTTCTAAATCAAAAGAGTGATCATATAATAAGATATATGGATAAAGATTTGTATGAATTGATTATTAAATGTAATCTGGAGAAACAAAGATTAATATATAACATGGTAAAATTATTGATAAAAAATCAAGTGGTATGAAAATTTTGGAGAATTGTATAAATAAGAATTGTAGTATAATTAGTAAATTCTGGAAAAAAGTCAAAAATTTGACTTTTTTTTAGATTTATAGTATACTATTTCGGTACTACTTTTTTTAAAATATAAAATATTTAAGGAGAAGGATTACAATGAAAAGTAAAATGAATATAAAAAGCATTTTTGTCATGGCAATTATATCCTTAGCTAGCTTGCTTTTTATAAATATCAGTTTAGCAGCCAATACAGGAACTATCAATGTACAAGTTGCTAATTTAAGAAAGACAGCAGATGCTGAAAGTACAATCTTGGAGCAAATTACTTTGAATCAAGAAGTCGAAATCGTTGGAGAAGAAGGTGACTGGTACCAAATTACATATAATAATATTACCGGATATGTAAGTAAAGAACTAGTGACAGTAAATTCAAATCCAGAACCTACAGAAGATAGCAATCAAGGAAGTGAAAATACGACAGAAGAAAATAATGAAAAAGTAGAAACTACGACAGAAGAAGGTACTGAAACAGACAGTACAGAAGAAATAACATTAGGAGAGTATAAAATTTCAGAGGATACAAGACTAAAATTAATACCATCAATTAATGCAACAGATGTGATAGAATTAAAAACAGATGAAACAGTTACTGTCACAGAAATCATGAATGGATGGGCATGTGTAGAAACACAAACAACAAAAGGTTGGTTAAGAAAAGATAAATTAAAGAAAGATGAGCCAGTGGAAGAAACTGCAGAAGAAGTTCAAGAAGAACCTGTAGCGGAGGAACCAGTTCAAGAAACACCAATCAAAACACAATATGTAAATTCTACAACAGTTAATGTAAGACAAGAAGCAAATACTTCTAGTACAATTGTAACAACTGTAGCTTTAAATACAGAGGTTCAAGTTTATAGTGAAGAAAGTGGATGGAGTAAAGTAAAAGTAAATAATGTAGAAGGATATATTTCATCTTCATTATTATCTAACAATAAACAAGAAACTTCGAGAGGCCAAACCACTTCTAGAAGAACAAGTAGTACAAATACAAGAACAAATACAACCACAAGTACAACAAGTCAAACAACAACAGAACCAACAACAAGTGTACCATCATCTAGCAATGGTTCAGCAATTGTTGCAACAGCAAAAAAATACTTAGGATATAAATACACTTATGGAGGAAGTTCACCAAGTACAGGATTTGACTGTTCAGGATTTACTTCATATGTATTTAAACAATATGGAATATCTTTAAGTAGAACAGCTGCAGGGCAATATAGTAATGGTGTTGCTGTTAGTAGATCAAATTTACAACCAGGAGATTTGGTTATGTTTGGTAAATCTGGAATTAATCATGTCGCGATATATATTGGAGGAGGACAGATTATTCATGCATCAACTCCATCAACAGGAGTTAGAATTGATTCTTTGAGCACAGGATATTATAATAATAATTATGTAGGTGCAAGAAGAGTTCTATAATGATAATGAATTTGGAGGAAAAGGATTGAAAAATTTAATTCTTTTCCAAACAGGATTGCAGCTTGGGAAAGGAATGATAACAAATTTGAAGAGACCAATTGTCATTATAGTTATAGGATATATAATCGGAATTATTTGGGGGCTATACTTTGATTTTAGTATAGTCCTTTTATATATCTTAATAGCTATATTGTTTTATAGAAAAAATCAAAGAAATTCAATCATCTCGTTTCTGATTATACTTTTAAAAAAATGTTTTAAAAATAAAAAGAATACATCATTTCAATTATTTTCAATTCATCGATATGTTCGATATATCAAATTAATTTTGACAAAACAAGTTATTTTTTTTATCGTCGTGAGTTCTATTATTTCTAATACAATTCTCATATCACAAGAAAATCGATATAAAAATCTATATCCTGAAGAAACCATCATCGTGGAAGGAATTATTGTCAGTAATCAGGAAGAAAGAGAATATAAAAATCGATATAAAGTAAAAGTTTTAACAGTAAATTCATCTGATAAATATCAATCCACACAAATTTATATAGAAGTAAAAAAAGATAGTAAGTTTCAATATGGTGATAAAGTAAGATTACAAGGAGAGTTTCGAAGAGGAAGCGAACAAAGAAATACAGGAGGATTTGACTATCAGCTATATTTAAAATCTATCAATATATATGGTACTTTAAAAGTTGAAAACTATCAAAAAATATCTTCAGATAATGTAAGCTGGATTGAAAAAAGCATCAATACAATCAAATTAACAATTGCAGAAAATATTGAAAAAGTATTAGAAAAAGAGGAAGAGCAAATTGTAAAAGGACTAATCTTAGGAGACACGACAGTTTTAAAAGAAGAGTTAAAAGAAAAATTTCAAGTGGCGAATATTTCTCATGTTCTAGCAGTATCTGGCATGCATATTATTTATATCATTATGGGAATAGAAATGGTTTTTAAGACATGGCTTGGAAAGAGACATGTAAAATATGTGATTATCTTTGGTGTAATATTTTATATGAGTATAACAGGGTTTACAAGTTCAATTGTAAGAGCAGGAATTATGGGAATGATGAATATACTAGCTTTTTTAGTGTATAGAAAAAATGATATATGGACATCAATAGCTATTTCCTTAGGAATCATTTTAATACAAAACCCATATGCGATTACAGGTGTCGGATTACAATTATCTTACTTAGGTACGATTGGAATTATTTTATTCAATAAAAATGTAAAGCAGTATTTAGATAATATAAAATGGATAAAAAATAATATTCAAATCAAAAAAAGTAAACGAATTTCTAAAATTGTAGAAAATTTAAAAGATATGATATCTGTTACACTTTCTGCACAAATGATGATTCTTCCAATTATGCTTTATCATTTTAATATGATAGGAATTTATTTTGTGATAACCAATATATTGGTTAGTATCATTATTGGTCCCATTATGTTTTTATCTATTATTTTTGTCTTTAGTTCATTTATTCATTTACATATTTCACAATTTATATCTATTTTTTTATCATTCGGTATTAAAGGACTAATACAAATTTCCAATTTATCCAATTTGCCTTTTTCAAAAATATATGTACCCACACCAAGCATTTTATTTATCATTATCTATTACATTGCCATATTAGCAGGCAATCAAATATATGTCATTTATACTAGTAAATATTTAAATGGTACAAAAAGAAGAGTAAAAAATCTAATTGCACTTATAAAATATAAACTATATGAAAAAAAGAAAAAAACATGGAAAATATATCAGAAAATTTTACGAGAAAGAAATATAAAAGCATTTATTGAGCGAACATATAAAGGAATTTTTTTTATCATTTTTTTGATAGGAATTTATCAATTTCCTAAAAACTTAGAAATTTATTTCTTAGACGTAGGACAAGGGGATGCTTGTTTTATCGTCACACCAAATCATAAGACCATTTTAATTGATGGAGGAGGAAGTACTTCAAGTACATTTGATGTGGGAAAAGATACGCTAATACCTTATTTATTGGACAAAGGATATACACAATTAGATTATGTATTCATTTCTCATTTTGACCAAGACCATGTAGGTGGAATATTATCACTATTAGAAGAATTAAAAGTAGAACAAATATTTATTAGTAAACAGGGAGAAACAAGTGATAATTATGAAACATTTTTAGAAATTGTTGCACAAAAAAATTTAAAAGTACAAGAAGTAAAGATAGGTGACAAAATTACAATAGGAGATGTTACTTTCCATATATTATGGCCAAGTGAAAAACAAATAGAAGAAAATATATTAAACAATAATGCGATGGTGATGAAATTACAATATAAAAGTTTTAGTATGCTATTTACTGGTGATATAGAAGAAGTGGCTGAAAAGAAAATTTTAAGCTTATATAGTGCTAACTTAGATAGTTTAAAAGCAACTGTATTAAAAGTAGCTCACCATGGTTCTAAAAGTTCATCAACAGAAGAGTTCATAAAAGCAGTGAATAGTAAAATTGCGATTATTGGTGTAGGAGAAAATAATATGTTCGGACATCCAAACGATGCTGTTTTAGAAAAATTACAAGCATTTCGGTATGCAGGTTTTCAGGACAGATGAAAATGGAGAAATTCGTATAAGTGTTAATCGTAGAGGTAGGATTCGTGTGAAAAAGTTTATAGAAGATTAAAAGTTGCCAAAGGGGACGGGGCATTTTGGCAACTTTTGTATGTCTTTATTGTTAAAAAATACAAGAAAATGTATAAAGGAGAAAAAAAGGTAAATAATACTATAAAAGGATATGTAAGGTAATATTTAAAAAGATAAAAGAAAACTAAAAACTAGAAAAAAACTAAAAGAGATATCGATGTTTTTTTAAATAAAAATGAAACCTTAGGAAGGAATGTTTATCATATGAAAAAAAGTATCATCATTTCAGCCATTATTGTATTATTTATCTTAGGAACAGTCATTGGCACTATTTTAATAAAAAATATTTCAGGACAGGAAAAAACAGGAACGGAAATTGCAGAACAAAATCAAGAAGAAATATATGATGAATGTACAGATGAATATGAAGAAATGATAGAAAGTAACACATTAGTAGAGGAGACAAGCTCAGAAGGAGAAAAAATATCTCCAAATTGTTCCATTATATTTAGAAGACATTATAATGATTGTGGACATACGATTGAACAATATGCTAGTGTTCCAACAGAATTAGTCAATAAAACAGAAGAGGATTTACAAGAACAATATGAAGGTTGGACAATTGAAGAATTCTCACGAAATCAAATTATATTATATAGGGACTTTGATAGTGAGTGTGGAGAACATTATGTACTAAGAGAAAAAGACGGGAAAGTAGTTGTATATCTAAAAACAGGAGATACAGAGGAATTAGTGGAAGAAACAGATATAGCAACAGAATTTTTAACAGAAACAGATAGAATCGAATTACAGAATGGTATTGAGGCAAATGGAAGAGTGGAGTTGAATCAATTAATAGAAGATTATGAGTAAAAATTGAAGATGAAACACCTTAACGGGCGTTTCATCTTTTTTTTCTTTCTTTTTTATCAATTGTAACTTCTTTCTTTAAATCTTCCTTATCAATAAATCCTTTTTTATAAACATCTTTAATATACATCAATAAAGAAAATACAGTAGCAAATAAAGCTAAATAGAATAACCATAAATCTAAATTAGACCAAATGGATTCTAAATCAAATTGATTAATTAATAATGAAAATACAATAGCAACATAGAAAAGAACGGTTGCTAATTTTCCATACCATTTGCTATATACTACAACGTCTTTACCATAAAGGAAAGAAGCGCCTGCAATCATAATTAGTTCTTTTAATAACACAACTGCTAATATCCAAATAGGAATAATATGGATTAAAGTTAATGAGGCAATTGTTGCGATTTGCGTTAATTTATCTGCCAAAGGATCCATTAGTTTTCCAAAGTTTGATATTAAATTAAATTTTCTTGCAATACATCCATCAGCAATATCTGTGATACCAGATATTGTGAAAAATATGAAAGCAATAATATAATCTCCATTAAAAATACTTATTACAATAACTGGTATCAATAAAAATCGAATGATTGTTAGTGCGTTTGGTACATGTTTTAACATAAAAATCTCCTATTTTACTTCAAATTTTAAATTTCCATCTACAAAATCAATATTGACAGTTTGACCATCTAATAATTGTTGTCTTAAAATCATTTCAGATAATTCATCTTCAACATATCTTTGGATAGCTCTTCTTAATGGTCTAGCACCAAATTTAATATCTGTTCCTTTCTCTAAGATATAGTTTTTAGCAGCTTCTGTCATATTCATTTTAATATCTTTATCTGATAAAGCTTTGACTGTATCATTTAACATTAAATCAACAATTTGTAATAATTGTTCATTTGTTAATGGGTCAAAGGTAACAATCTCATCAACTCTATTTAAGAACTCAGGTCTAAAGACATCTTTTAGACTATCCATAATTTTATTTTTATTCATCATAGAGTTTCCAAATCCAATAGAATTATTATTTAAGTTAGAACCTGCATTAGATGTCATAATGATAATGGTATTTGAAAAACTAACAGAATTTCCTTGACTATCTGTTAAGATTCCATCATCTAATACTTGTAATAAAATATTAAATACATCTGGATGTGCTTTTTCAATTTCATCCAATAAAATGATAGAATATGGTTTTCTCTTTACTTTGTCTGTTAATTGTCCTGCATCATCATAACCAACATATCCTGGAGGTGCACCAATCAATTTAGAAGTAGAATGACTCTCCATGTATTCTGACATGTCAATTCTGATAATAGAATCTTCAGATCCAAACATTTCATAAGCTAAACTTTTAGCAAGTTCTGTTTTACCAACACCAGTAGGACCAACAAAGATAAATGAAGGTGGTCTTTTGGTTGATTTTAATCCGGCTCTATTTCTACGAATGGCTCTTGCTACAGCATTTACAGCCTCATCTTGACCAATAATTCTTTTATGAAGATTGGTTTCTAAGTTTAATAATTTTTGTGTTTCTGCTTCTGTAATTTTTTGTACAGGTATTTTTGTCCAGCTTTCAATGACATTGGCAATATCTTGGACTGTCAATTGTCTAGGTTTCATTGTTTTGTTTAATTTATCGATTTGCTCGATTAATTGACATTCACGTGTTTTTAAATCAGCTGCTTTTTGATAATCTTCTGTAGAATCAGCAGCAATCACTTCTTCTTTTTCTGCTTGTACTTGTTCTAATTCTTGTTTTAATTTTTCTAAAGTAAATAATTCTTTATTCTCTAAATTGATTCTTGAGCAAGCTTCATCTAAAATGTCAATTGCCTTATCTGGTAAAAATCTATCATGAATATATTTTTCAGACATGATAACTGCTTGTTTAATGACATCTAAAGAAATTTTTACTTTATGATATTCTTCATAATATTTTTTGATACCTTCCAAAATGCCAATTGAATCATCAATATTTGGTTCTTCTACTAAAACTTGTTGGAATCTTCTTTCTAAAGCAGAATCTTTTTCAATATATTTTCTATATTCTTTTAAAGTAGTCGTACCAATTAATTGAATTTCGCCATTTGAAAGGGCAGGTTTTAAGATGTTGGCAGCATTCATAGAATGTTCACCATCACCAGCACCAATGATATTGTGGATTTCATCAATCACTAGAATGATATTTCCATATTCTTTGCATTCATCAATGATTCCTTTCATTCTAGATTCGAATTGTCCTCTAAATTGTGTTCCTGCAATAACAGCAGTCATATCTAAAAGATACACTTCTTTATTTAATAATTTTGCAGGCACATTTTGATTCGCGATTCTAATGGCTAATCCTTGAGCAATAGCTGTTTTACCAACACCTGGTTCACCAATCAAGCAAGGATTATTTTTAGAACGTCTATTTAAAATTTGGATAATTCTTTTAATTTCAGTATCTCTTCCGACAACAATATCAAGTTCGTTGTTTTTTGCTTTTGCAGTTAGATTGGTACCATAAGTATCCAAAAACTTTTTCTTTTTGTTTTGCTTTGTATTTTTCTTTTTTTCTACTTTTACTTTTTTTCTGCCATTATTTAATTCTTGTTCATTATTACCATTATTGTTATTTGAATTTCCAAACATATTAGAGAATAATGAACTTAATGGAATGGCTGCACCTGATACTTTACCAGAACCATCTCCGTTGTCATCACCATTATTTTCAAAAGTGATGGCACCATCGATATTTTCAATATCTTCCAAATTAATATTTTCAGCTAAATCTTTAAAAATGGTTTCAAATTGTTTTGTCATATCATTTAAATTTACATTATCTTTAGATAAAATTTCATTTTGTTTATATAATACTTCATTAGGGTTAATGCCTTTGGCTTTTGCACAATCATAACAATACCCTTCTAAAGATTCTTTACCATTTTCAATTTTTTTATAAAAAAGGATAGCTGGGTTTTTATTACATTCTGAACATAACATACTTTAAACTCCTCATTTCTATATAAATATACAATATATATCATACCCCAAATTCCGTGAATAGTCAATAAAATTTAAGAATATTCATGTTGAAAATTAAGAATATCTATGTTGAAATATTTATATAGAAATGCTATAATAAAATAAGATTATAGTATAAGAGGTATTCAAATGAATGTAAATTTACCAAAGAAAGCAAAGATTAGTGTTAAAGCTGTCATTATATATACAGTTTCTATAATTACTTGTATTATAGCAGTTATTATAGCAGGATTGTCAATTTATTATGGAAGTGATGAATTAGATAGATTAATCACAATTGGTGGTTCAAGTTTGACACAAGCAGATGAAGAGTATCAATTGTTAGTTTCTAATTTCGATGATGTATTTCAAAATCAATTAGAAGAATATACAACAGATGTAAGTATAAAAAAAATAGATGAAGGAAAAGATGTCGTATATACATATTATTCAAAAGATGAGAATAAAAAGAATAGTTATGATTTGAACTTAAATATTCCATATATTAATATTGATAATGAAACCATAGCAGCATATAACGAGGAAATTAAACAAACTTATGAGGAAAAGGCAGAAAGTACACTACAAACAGAAAATGAAAATATAATTTATACACTTCAATATGAAGCAACAATAGAAAATGATATTTTGTCTTTAATTATTAGAGCGAATCTAAAAGAAGGTTCAAGTGCACAAAGACTAATTGTCCAAACATTTAATTATGACTTAAGAAACAATAAAGAGATAACTTTAGAAGAGGTTATTAATCTAAAACAATTAAATATGAATGATGTACAAAATAAAATAGATCAGGAAATAGAATCAGAACATCAAAGAGTAGAAGATTTAAGAAGTTTAGGCTATGGAATTTTTGAGAGAGATCCAGAAAATGAAATGTACAAAATAGAAAATTCACAAGATTTTTTTGTGAAAGATGGAAACATTTATATCATATATGCATATGGAAATGAGAACATAACAAGTGAAATGGATTTAGTAATTGTATGAAACGTTAGGGACGTGCCAAATCGTTCCAAAATGAAACAAAAGGGACAGACCTCAACTTAAATTTAGTAAATAAAATTTAAAATTTTGAGGTCTGTCCCTTTTGTTTCATTTTGGAACGATTTGGCACGTCCCTAACGTTTCACCCTTTGGCAACTCTTGGCAACCTTTTCAACAAAAAAAGAGAGAAGCTTTGAAGCTTCTCTTTTTGAAAATAAAAGGGGATGTTTTTTTATTTCAATCAGTAATTGATTACTGACTATGTTTGTATTATAAAATGCAAATTTGTCCATTTTGTGAACTAGAAGTGAAAAAGAAGTAATTATTTTTCTAAGGTTGTTCTCCTAATGTAATTGTTAAATCTTTTTCTTGACCATCTCTATTAACTGTAATTGTCATTTCATCACCAATACTATGTGAATTTTTAATTTCATTTAATTCATCCATTGTTTTTATATCTTTTCCATCGGCTTTTATAATGACATCACCAATTTTAATTCCGCCTTTTTCAGCAGCTGAAAATGTTTCAACATCTTTTACATAGATGCCTTCTACTAAATTATTTTTTTTGGCAGTTTCAGCATCTAAATCCATTCCTGTAACACCAATATATGGTCTTCTAACTTTACTATATTCAATTAATTGAGAAGTGATATCTGTTGTTGAATTAATTGGTATAGCAAATCCCATACCTTCAACATCTTCACCTGTTAATTTTAAAGTATTAACACCAATTACTTTTCCTTCACTATTTACTAAAGCACCACCACTATTACCAGCATTAATAGCTGCATCTGTTTGAATTAATGTATAGGTTTTACCATCTGAATCAGTAACTTCTCTATTAACGGCACTAACAACACCACAAGTTATTGTGCTTTGTAAACCTAAAGGACTACCAACAGCCATTGCAAATTCTCCTACTTTAATAGAATCAGAATCAGCAAACTCTGCTTTTGTTAAACCAGTTGCATCAATTTTTATAACAGCTAAATCTGTTTCTTCATCAGTACCAACAATAGTTGCATCATATTGTGTGTCATCATTAAATAAGGTAACTGTAATTTTTGTTGCTTCTGATACTTGATAATATGCTTCTGCTTCACTAGAAGAAACAACATGGTTATTTGTTAAAATATATCCATCATCACTAATGATAATACCTGAACCTGTTGCGGTAGCAGTTGATGTTTGATTTCCTCCAAAAATAGAGAACATAGATGTGACATTATATTCAATTTGAATACCTACAATTGATGGTAAAATTTTATTGGCTGCATATACAGATGTATCAGAATAATTTGATAAGGAAACTTGGTCAACATATCCTGTTGATTGTACACTAGAAGTATTAGATGTACCAGAATTTGTAGTTCCCATTATTTGATTTCGAATAGTTGGAACTCCGAAACAGGTACCTAGTACAACTGCACAACCAACAACTCCACTAAAAAATGGTAAGACAACATTTCTTCCGAAGTTTGAATTTTTTTTAGGCTTAGTATCCATTTCATAAACTGCTTTATAATTACCTGGATTTGAAACAGTTTTGAATTTTGAATGATTTACTTGGTTTGCTTCATTTTCTTGATTATTATTATTTTCCATATATATTACCTCCTATAATTATATATATATTAACCTATTCTGAACATATAATACAATATATTTGTGAATTTTATGTGAAGAAAATAGGATTTTTATAAGCCTATTATATATGACTTATGTAGAATAAAAAAGATTTTAAATCAAATTTTATTGAAAAAAAGTAGATAAAAAGATATAATATAAGAAAAAATCTTTATAAAGTCAAGATAAAAAATAATAAATGATGTAGAATTAATAGGAGAAAAGTAAAATGAACAAAAATAATCAAAAAGGTGTTACACTAGTTGTATTAACAATTGCAATAATTGTTTTAATCATTTTAGCGGGCATAATGATTCATATTGGAACAAAATCAATTCAACAGGCAAATTTAGAAGGACTAAAAACGAATATGTTATTAATTGAAACAAAGGCAAGAGAATTTGTTGAAAATGCAAGTTTTGATTTAGGGATAGACCCACAAAATGCCACTGATGAGATGAAAACAAATGCACAAAGTGAATTAAATGGTGAAAACAAAGGAACATTAGTGACTTCTGATGATGGTATAATAAGTCAATTGCTAAATATAGGTATCAGTCAAGAAGATATTGACAGTGAAAATGTATATAAACTAACAACAGAAAATCTAGAAAAGATGGGAATTAATAATGTAGAATCCAATGATGAAAAAGGATGGTATGTAATTGTATACAATATAGATGATACAACTGCAGAAATTTATCATACAATTGGATATGATGGAAAATATTCTTTAACCGATATTGAACAAATAGAATTATGAGAAAAGCATGCATAATAACATCAAAGATTTTTATGTACGAATGACCAAGAAAAATAAGGAAAGAAGTGTGGAGACAATAAAAGAAAAAGAATTAGAAAGATTAACCAATTTAAAAAGTATGGAAAAAGAACTTTACGATAAGGGATTTGAATATATTTGTGGAATAGATGAAGCAGGAAGAGGACCATTAGCTGGTCCTGTTGTTGTTGCAGGGGTCATTATGCCTAAAGATTCTATGATAGAAGGAGTCAATGATTCTAAAAAGGTATCAGAAAAGAAAAGAGAAAAGTTATATGATATGATTTTAGAAGAAGCCATCAGTTATTCTGTTGCCATTATTGGACAAGATGTGATAGATGATATCAATATTTTAAATGCAACCAAACAAGGTGTTACAACAGTAGTAGAAGAATTAGATGTAAAACCAAATTTAATATTAGTAGATGCACTAACACATATTAACACAAAGGGAATTCCTTATGATTCCATTATCAAAGGAGATGCTAAATGTTATAACATAGCAGCTGCATCGATTATTGCAAAAGTAACAAGGGATAGAATTATGCGTGAGTGGGATGAAATCTATCCACAATATGGTTTTATTAATCATAAAGGATATGGAACAGCTAAGCATATTGAAGCATTAAAAGAATATGGACCATGTCCAATACATAGAAAAACATTCATTAAACATTTTGTATAAGAAAATAACAAAAAAATAGAGAGAACAGTATTCTATAAATATGCAATATATAATCAAACATTAGGTATTTTAGCATACAGAAGGAGTGGGAAAAGGTGAACATTTTAGAAATTATAGAAAAAAAGAGAGATAAAAAAGAATTATCAAAGACAGAAATCGAGTACTTTATTGAAGGATATACACATGATAAAATAGTAGATTATCAAGCTGCTGCACTAATCATGGCAATGTATTTAAATGGAATGACAAAACAAGAAACAACAGATATGACAATAGCAATGGCAAACTCAGGAGAACAATTAGATTTATCAAAATTAAATGAAATCATTGTTGATAAACACTCAACAGGAGGAGTAGGAGATAAAGTATCTTTAATCTTATTACCGCTAGTTGCCTCTTTAGGTGTACCAGTTGCAAAAATGTCTGGAAGAGGATTGGGATTTACAGGAGGAACAGTTGATAAATTAGAATCTATACCAGGATATCAAACTGGTATTAATATCCACAAGTTTGTAGAAAATGTGGAAAAAATAGGAATCAGTATGATTTCTCAGACTTTAAATTTAGCGCCTGCAGATAAAAAGATATATAGTTTAAGAGATAGCATTTCCTGTGTAGAAAGTATTCCATTAATTGCTTCTAGTATTATGAGTAAAAAAATTGCAAGTGGAGCGCAAAAAATTGTCTTAGATGTTACTTGTGGTTCAGGAGCTTTTATGCAGTCAAAAGAAAAGGCAGAAGAATTAGCAGAGGAAATGATTGAAATTGGCAGATTAGCCAATAAGGAAACGGTATGTATACTTACCAATATGGATGAACCATTAGGATATGCTGTAGGAAACTCTTTAGAAGTCATAGAAGCCATTCAATTTTTAAAAGGGAACATGCCAGAAGATGTCAAAGAAGTGGTATTAGAGTTGGGAGCATATATGGTAAAACTTGCAGGAAAAGGAGAAAATATTGAAGAAAATAAAGCAAGATTATTACAAAACATTGAAAATGGAAAAGGATATGAAAAATTTATACAATTAGTAGAAAATCAAGGAGGAGATGCCTCATATATAAAAGACGTTCATCAATTTCCAAAAGCAAATTATATAGAAAATGTATATAGTGAAATAAATGGTTATATCCAAAGTATGAATGCAAAAGAAATTGGGAAAATTGTCTGTGATTTAGGAGCAGGCAGAATCCGAAAAGAAGATAATATTGATAATGCAGTTGGAATTATATTACATAAAAAAGTTTCAGATAAAGTGGAAAAAGAAGAGTTGCTAGTTACGATATATGCAAATTCAAAAGAAAAACTAGAAGAAGCGAAAAAGAAATTATTAGAAGTTATAAAAATAGAAGAACAAGAGATTAAAAAGCCAAAAATGATATTAGAAATTATGAAATAATAAGAGTATTTATATGCATTTCTAGAAAATTAGGCAGTATTAAAAAATAGAAGAATCCATTTATGATTGGATATATATATGTTTGGTGATATAAATTTTAAAGAATGTAAAGATAAATGCTAGTTTTATAAAACCAGTATTTGAAAAATTATGTAAATTGTGTTATAATTAAAGTTGGAACTCGTCAACATTGATTCAGTAGAAAGGAGGTGCTCCCGATGGGAACACTTAAAGATGAGCCATCAACTCATCAACCAGAATCAATTATGACCATCCTGTCTCTTTATACAGATGGATGGTTTGTGGAGGACATCGAAGAAAGATTCGATGAAGTGAAAAAGTATGCTGTTAAGTAAATGGTAAACTTTTTCAGCTCCAAAAGTTTTCCCCCCACTTCGGTGGGGGATTTTTTTTGTTGTATAGGTAAAATCGCTTTTTTATTGAATAAAAAACATCATTATTCAGAAAAATTGCTATGTAATTTTTCGTGTCGACAAATAAAATAAAAATTTTATCTAAAACTCTACAAAAAATAAGAAAATAGTGATATAATATAAATGTTAGTATAAACTTTTTATATAAAAATCATGTAAATACTTAGATATATAAAGAAAAATTTATATAGGGCGGTATATAAATAAAAATAACCTATATGATAAAAAGAAAGGAATGAGCAATTATGAAAAAAGAAAAAAATCAACAAGAAAAAGTAAAGAAAACAAAACATTATGATAAAGGAAGAATTTTTGTAAAAGTCATGGCAGGTTTTTTAGCAATATTAATGATATTAGCAACAGCTTCAACACTAATATATTCACTAATGATATAATAAAAGAGGTAAAAATATGATAATTGATTTTGGAATGAATTGGGAAAATTTTTATACAGATAATATTGTAGGATATATAAAATCATTACAAGAAAATCCATTTGAATTGATTACATTAATTATTGATTTAGCAATCGTAATATTTTTAATATATTCCTTTTTAAAAGTTGTAAAAGGATCTAGAGCATGGCAGTTAATTAAAGGAATTGTCTTATTGATTATCATTACTTGGCTTAGTGGATTATTCAACTTGCAAATTTTAAATTGGATTTTAACAGGTATCATGAACTTAGGAGTGATTGCTATTATTGTTATATTCCAGCCAGAATTAAGAAGAGGACTTGAACAATTAGGAACCAACAAATTTACAAAGTTTTTTGGAATTGACAAGGACTTAGCAACCAAAACCAAAGAAGATATTTATAAAATTGTCATTGCAGCAGTAGAATTATCAAAAAGTAAAACAGGTGCTTTAATCGTTATAGAAAGAGATATAAAAATACAAGATGTTGTAGCTAGTGGAATACCTATGAATGCAGATGTGTCTCCTCAATTATTAGTTAATATTTTTGAACCAAAAACACCATTACATGATGGAGCAGTTATTATTTCAGGAAATAAAATAGCAGCAGCAGCCTGTGTATTGCCACTTGCAGATGATAATGATATAGCAAAAGAATTAGGAACAAGACATAGAGCAGCAATCGGAATATCAAAAGAATCTGATAGCATTGTAGTAGTTGTTTCAGAGGAAACAGGAAAAATTTCTATTGCAAAAGATGGAACTTTGATTGCAGACGTTAGTGAGGAAGCTTTGAAAAAGATATTAATTACGAATGTAGTAACAAAAAGATTTGCAGTAGAAAAAAGAGAAAGAAGAAATAAAATAAGAGAAATAAGGGAAAAATTACGTAAAGAAAAGCAAGAAGAGAAAGCCAAAGAAGAGGAAGAAAAGAAAGAATAAAAGTCGCATATTGCGACTTTTATTGATTACTTTGCATTGAATATCTTTGGATAATGTTTAATTAAATAAAAATTAGAAAAGAGTGAATATGTATTTTTTATAGAAATATATATAAATGAGCCATTATAATAGATGAATAAGGATTTGAGAAAGAGGAATTTGAATTATGAGAAATATAAAATTAGTGATTGAATATGATGGGAAAGACTTTAATGGGTGGCAAAAACAACCAACAAAATTAAATATTCAAGGTGAAATTGAAAGGGCAATTAAACAAATAACAGGTGAAGAGGTGGACTTAACAGCTTCTGGAAGGACAGATGCAGGGGTTCATGCGTTTGGACAAGTAGCTAATTTTAAAACAAACTCGAATATACCAATTGAAAAAATTCCAATAGCGTTAAACTCTAATTTAAAAAAGTCAATTGTCATAAAATCAGCAGAAGAAGTTGAAGAAAGATTTCATAGTCGATTGAATTGTAAAAGAAAAACGTATCGATATATTATTAATAATTCAAAATATGGAACAGCAATTTATAGAAATTTAGAAACCCATATACCCATGAAACTAGATATACAAAAAATGCAAGAAGCAGTAAAATATTTTGAAGGAGAACATGATTTTAAAGCATTTAAAGCAAGTGGAACAAGTAGCAAAAGTAGTGTAAGAACAATTTATAAAGCAAAAGTGATTGATGCAGGAAATGAAAGAATTTATATTGAGTTAACCGGAAACGGTTTTTTATATAATATGGTAAGAATTATTGCAGGAACTCTTGTGGAAGTAGGATTGGGAAAAATAGAACCAAATGAAATAAAAACAATTATCGAATCACAAAAAAGGGAAAAGGCAGGAAAAACATTGCCACCACAAGGTTTATACTTAGTTAGTGTGGAATATGAAAAATAAGATAATGTAATTGATATTTACTTTTCATAATATGAACAAAGTAATTGGATTATGCATAAAATATAGTAAAAAGAAAAAAGGAGAAAGCATATGAATACAATTTTACTTATATTTTTTGCAATACCATTAGCTGTGATTATATTTTCCATAGCATTACAAAAAATCTTGAAATGTCCGGCATTAGTTGCAGGAATTATATTTGCAATAGGTGTTATTATCACATTTATTATAGGAAATCTAATTGTTTTAGCAGCTACTTTGGTTTATACATTAATTAGTTATATAACGGCATTAATTACTTGTTTGATAAAGAGATTTTGTAATAATGATGATGATAATTGCTGCAGAAGAAACTGTTGTTGGAATCATAATAACAATAATGAAAACGATTTGTTGACCATAAGCAGTCGTTGCCAAAATAATGGAAATGGCGATTTATTAACAATTAATAGTAGTTGTGCAAATGGAAACACCAATAATTTATTGACAATTAGTAGTAATAATAATGGAAGGGATTGCTGTTGCCATAATGATGATAATAATCATTGTGGATGTGAAAATAATAATGATTTAAACACAGTAAATACAATCAATGGTGTTATTAGAATTGTAGATAATAATGGAAATAATAATTGCAATAATGATGAAATATCGACTAGAATTAATGTAGTACCAAATACTGCAAATAATGGTAGAACAGGATGCATTTGTGGAAGATATAGAAGAAGATAACTAAGGAAATGTGGGAACGACTCGAGGGATTTTGGGGACGGACTCATTTTTCCTTTTTTTATTTCAGTTGAAATTTTATGAAATTTATGATAACATATATCATACGAAAAGGAGGAGAAGATGTTAGAAATAATAGAAGATACAATAATAGATAGTGTAAAATTAATTCCTTTTTTATTTCTTACTTATTTACTAATGGAATACATAGAACATAAAACCAAAGAAAAAACAAAGGAAACTATAAAAAAATCAGGAAAGTTTGGGCCATTTTTCGGAGCATTACTTGGTATAGTTCCTCAATGTGGATTTTCTGTTTCTGCTACCAATTTATATGCAGCGCGAGTAATAACTTTAGGTACATTAATTGCTGTTTACTTGTCTACTTCTGATGAAATGCTACCTATATTTTTATCAGAAGGTGTAGCTGTTGATGTGATTATAAAAATATTAGCTATTAAATTGGTTATTGGTATGATAGCTGGATTTTTAATAGATTTGTTTATACGATTAAAGCATAAAGGAAAAGAAGAAGAAGAAAAAATCATTGATCTATGTGAAAAAGAGCATTGCCATTGTGAACATGGAATTTGGAAATCTGCATTAAAACATACTGTAAACATATTTATTTTTATATTTATCATAACATTTGTCATCAATTTAGCAATTTATTTTATTGGAGAAGAAACAATTGCTGGATTTATGCTAGATAGACCAATATTAGGACCAGTTATATCTGGATTGATAGGATTAATTCCAAATTGTGCTTCATCAGTTATTATTACACAAATGTATCTAGAAAATATTATATCTGTTGGCACAATGATTGCAGGTTTATTAGTTGGTGCAGGTGTGGGACTAGCAGTATTATTTAGAACCAATAAAGGCATAAAAGAAAATATAAAAATTACTATTTTGCTATATGCGATAGGTGTCATATCTGGCATCATATTAGAATTGATAGGATTAACAATATAAGAAACAAAAAACAAAGACTTACGAATTTATTTTAATCGTAAGTCTTTGTTTTTGAACTTTTTTCTATTTTTTTTCATTTCTTTTGAAATTGATAACAACAGCATCATCATTATCAAACAAATATCTAGAATCTGTAGTATCTGTTTGTATTGGGTTGATTTCATCTCGTTCATCTTTAAAATCTAAATTTTTTAAATCAAATTTCTTTTTAGGTGAAGAATTATCATCTTCTGTAGCAGTTGTAACACTATCAGAGTATTTACCAAAGTCAAAAGTTTTGATTTTTTGTTTTTCTTTATATTTAGATTCTAGGTAATTAAATTTACCAGGACCAACCATTAAACGTCCACCAATATCTTTAACTTTATAGGCACATTTCTTATCTGTAAGCATTCCTTGTAATTTTCCAGGTGTAAAATAGTCAACATATGCCCATTTTGCATCACCTAATTTATTGGTATAAGACATTTTTTCTGTATCCAAATCTACTTTGTAGGTCCATTCTCTGTGTGAACCAAATTCTGAAACCCACCATTTTAATTCATCTATAACGGCATTACCAGTAAATACTTTATTTGAACAGTTTGATAAGATGGTGTTTTTATAATTTTCTCTAGATCTAGGTGTTTCTAATTGTGCTAAGTTTTGAGCAGAGATAATGGTTCCAACACGATATTTTCTATACATTGTGAAGATAGCTTCTGTTGCTTTACAAATAAAGTCAGGAAATTCATCAACATATAGGAAATTAGGAACTCTTGAGTTTTCTCCACCAGGTCTTCTTAAAACAGCATTTTGCATTGATATTAAGAAGAATAATCCAAATGCTTGATGTGTTGATGAACCTAAATCACCACGTCTCGTGCATACAAAAGTAATATCTCCATTTGCGAGTGCTTTATCAAAATCAATATTATTAAATCGATTACATAAGATAGATTTAACACCAGGTAATCTTAAAAGATTATCTAATTGTGTAACTGCTGCATAAATATCTTTTTCAGTTTGAGATCTTGCAGGTCCATCTTTATAGAAACATTTTTTAAAATATGAAAGTTGTATAGCATATTTTTCTTTTAACTCTTCATCATGAGCTAAGATTTCACACATTTTTTCTATTAATTCAAAATTTGTGAACATTTTTAGCATATCTTCCATGTTAGGAAGAGCACCTTCGTTCATTCTAGGATACATTTCTTTTAATAAAATAGCCAAATTCTCAATTGCTTGAATAATAAAGTCTTCTCTATAGGCATCTTCAACTTCTTCATGTGCATTGTTGTACATAGCTTTTAAAGCAGAAGATATAGTAACTGCTATCTTTGAAGGTTCATCATAAACAAAAGGATTTAATCCTATTGAGTTAGGATTTGATGGATCAATCATATTGTATTTAAATCCATAATTATCGCAGACTTGTGTCATATGGTCAATTAGTTCATAATCTGGAGACATGATTTCTAAACCTAAATTTTTATATACATTTTCACCATTTAGTGTTCCTAAAATCATCTTTTTCATATAACCATTATAAACAGCTTCTTTTCCCTCAGTAGGAGCAAGCATTTCTAATTTAAAGTTTTCATTAAGATAATCATTATCATATGGTCTTTTCAAATGTGCGATACCTGTTTTCAAAGCAGTAAATCCCATTTCTTTAGAAACTTCTCTAAAGAAGTATTTTTTCTCAATATCTCTAGCAATCATTGGTTCAAAAACTAAAGAAGTTTTCCCTGTTCCAGATCCTCCACAGACAAATAAAGATAAATATCTTGAAACTTCTGGAATAATGATTGTTGTACCATAATCAGAGTCTGTACATAAAAAGACTTCACAGGTATAAACACCTCTATCTTTTTTAGGGTCTGATAAATCAATTCCTTTATAATCCCAGATAGAACGGATTTGATCCAAGTTATCATTGATACCCATATATAACCATTTGAATACTGGAAATATAGTGACTAATGGTAAATAAAGTGAGATACTAATAAAAGCAGGCTTTACAATATCAGAAAAATCTGTAATTAATTCTACATAATTAGGAACAGATAATAATAGCAACCAAGCTCCCATATTTAGCCATTGGGTAAACATAGAAATGGCAATGATATATAGTCCAATAACGTATACATAGAATATAGCTACTTTTTTCATGTTTGAAGTAGCAAATTCAGATTGTCCTGAAAACAAAAATGCAAAAATTGGACATGCCAAAGCTAATGTGTATTTTATAGGTCCCCAATAAGAATAGGATACACCTGTAAATATCATAAGAAGCATCTCAACAATTCTATCTACTGCTAAATATACTGTTATCAATGTTAAAATATATGTTGCAAATGTGTTTCTACTAACATTTAATTTCTTTAAAAATTTGTCTATTAGCTTCATCTAAAATATCCTTTCAAAATTATAATCATACATATATATTATCCTACAAAATGGCCAAAAAAACAAGAGTTTTAGCTAAATTTATTTAAGTTTGTCTAAATATTGTTACAATTCACAGCTTTAAATAGAAACTAATGAAAATGTTGAACTATAAATATTTTATAAAATACTATTGACTGTGAACTGTAACACATATTTATAGTATAAAAAATAGATTTTTGAATATACTATTATGAAAAAAGGGGCAGGAGGAAATGTATGGAAGATGGATATATGAGAGAAAGCGAAATAGAAAGTTTAGAGGAAAAAGAAAGAGAGATTGAACTGATTAAAAATATTATAAAAACAAGAAGAGACTTAAAAAATGTAGATAGAAACTTTGAATTTGCACAAGACGATTTGGTGGATTATTATATTTATGAAATGAAGGCTAATCAAGCAAAATTAAACTATTTAATTAAAATGGCAAAAATGAAGGGAATTACAGTAGATATGATTAATGATATAAAATATAGACTTTCTAGTGATGAAGAAGTCGGATAGGTCTATTTGTCCAATTGATAGCATAATAATGAGTAAGAGAATATATATGTTATCAATTGGAGGTAGAAAATGGATTTAAATATAATTACATATTTAGCTTGTATCTGTTTTATATTTATCGTTGGAAGAATTTTTATTGTCCCACTGAAAAAAATATTGAAACTCATTATTAATTCAATATTTGGTGGGGTGATGATATATGTAATTAACCTAATAGGTGCTAATTTTGGATTTCATATAGGTTTAAATATTGTTAATAGCATCATCATAGGTTTGTTGGGACTACCTGGGGCAGTTTGCTTAATAATTGTAAAATTATTAATTGGATAAACATTAAAAAATAAGAACCTTGTTGTCTAAGACAATAAAAGAGCCAAGTCAAAATTATTTTTGACTTGGCTAATTAATATATTATTCAACTGTAACAGATTTTGCTAAGTTTCTAGGTTTATCAACATCTAATCCTTTTTCCTTTGAAATATAGTATGATAATAACTGTAAAGGAATAATTGATAAGATTGGTGAAATATATGGACTAGTCTCAGGAATTTCTAGTACAGTATCAAACATAGATTTATCAATTTTTTGGTTAGTAATAATTAAAGTTTTTGCTCCACGAGTGATAACTTCTTGAAGATTACTAACTGTTTTCTCAACTAAGGTAGGTTCTGTCATAATACCTACAACTGTTATATCTTTTTCGATTAAAGCAATTGGTCCATGTTTTAATTCACCTGCTGCATAACTTTCTGAATGAATATATGAAATTTCTTTTAGTTTTAAAGAACCTTCTTTAGCAACAGTTTCATCAATACCTCTACCAATAAAGAAAATATCTTTTTCTTGATAAATTCTTTTTGAAAATTGTTTAACAATATCTTCTAATTTTAGACATTCTTCAATTTTTCCTGGTAAGTCTAAAATTTCTTTTTTTAATTCATGTAATTTTTTAGAATTTTTTTCAAGTATTTCTGCAAAATAAATGGCTAATATAACCATTAGAACCACTTGTGAAGTATATGCTTTTGTAGAAGCAACTGCAATTTCTGGTCCAGCATGTGTATAAATAGAATAATCTGCTTCTCTTGTAATAGAACTTCCAATAACATTAGAAATGGCAAGTGTTTTTGCACCTTTTTGTTTTGATAATTTTAATGCGGCAATGGTATCTGCTGTTTCTCCTGATTGAGAAATAAAGATACATAATGTTTTATCATCGATTAATGGATCTCTATATCTAAATTCAGAAGCGATATCTACTTCAGTTGGAATTCTACAAAGTTTTTCAATAATATTTTTTCCTGCTAATCCAGCATGCATTGCTGTACCACAAGCAACAATGTAAATTTTATTTAAGCTTGATAAATATTCTTTTGTGAATTTCAATTCATCAAACTCACATTTTGTGTTTTCACTAAATTTAGCGCCGATGGTTTCACGAATGGCTGTTGGTTGCTCATGAATTTCTTTTAGCATAAAATCCTCATAACCATTTTTTTCGCTACTAGCAGCATCCCATTCAATACTTTGTGTCTTTTTATCTATTTTATTTAAATCTTTATCATAAAATTCAGCAGAATCTCTTGATAAAAATACATATTCTAAATCATTTAAAAGATAGAAATTTCTAGTAAATGATAAAATGGCAGGAATATCTGAAGAAATATAATTTTCATCAATTCCTTTTCCAATAACTAAAGGACTATCTTTTCTTACAACAATCATATTATCAGGAAAGTCTTTACAAATAATCTCTAAAGCAAAACTTCCTTTTAAATCAGAGCAAGCATTTCTAACAGCCGTTAAAAATTTCATTTTTCCTGTTTCTTCTGTCTCTTTAGTATAATAATAATGAATTAAATTTGGAACAATTTCTGTATCTGTATCAGAATAAAACTTATATCCATTATCCATTAAAAATTTTCTTAATTCATTATAATTTTCGATAATACCATTATGCACAACACTAAATGATTTTGAATTATCTTGATGAGGGTGTGCATTTTCTTTAGATGGTTTTCCATGTGTTGCCCATCTCGTATGTGCGATACCAATGGTACCTTTTAAATCATCAATACCTTTTATATTATATAAATTTTTTACTCTTCCTTTATTTTTCATCACAACCAAACCTTCTGGTTCAATTGTTGAAATACCTGCAGAGTCATAACCTCTGTATTCTAACCTTAAAAGTCCATTGATTAAAATTGGACTTGCTTTTTGTTTTCCTATATAACCTACAATTCCACACATAATATAAATCCTCCTAAAATTTGTTTTTGGGAATTAAAGGTATGCAAATAAAACCTATATGTATTGACCTTTGTTACAACATTACTATTGCTCTTTTAATCAATACTCATGACCATAAGTGAAAGCCATCAGAGCACCCGCCGAATCTTTCGATAACTCTGAACCTCGTCAACACCCAAAAAAGAGTGTCCAGGCGCTATATATGAACGAAATATTGCCCTCCTTTCTAAACATTTTCTTGCATACTTTTAATTTACTGCTATTATATTATACTAAAATGAAAAAATACGCAAGTCCTAGTAAAAAAATTTTATTTTTTAGATAGAAAAAATAATAAAAAGATTGAAAATATAGGTAAAATCATATATAATATAGGTGTTCAAAATAAAACATACAAAAAGGGGATAGGTAACCAGAGAGCCTAAATAAGAAATAAGGGGAATGCGGTTGAAAATATAATTCTTTTCCAACCGAGATTGCGCCTTAAGAAAGGAATGCGTTAAAACATGAATGTATTAATTAATGAAACAAGAATTGAAAAAAGATTGGAAGAAATGGCAAAAGAAATAGACAAAGATTACGAAGGAAAAGAAATTATTCTAATTGGTATCTTAAAAGGTTCAGTTGTCTTTATGGTAGAATTAGCCAAAAGACTAAAAACAAAAGTACAATTTGAATTTATAGAAGTATCTAGTTATGAAGGAACAGAAAGTACAGGAAAAGTAAAAATTGTAAAAGATATAAAAAATAGTATTGAAGGAAAAGATGTATTAATTGTAGAAGATATTATTGATACAGGAACAACGCTAGCATTTTTAAAGGACTATTTTAAATTAAAGAGACCAAATAGTTTAAAAATTGCAACTTTACTTAGCAAACCATCAAGAAGAACAAAAGAATTAGATGTAGAATATATTGGATTTAGAATAGAAGATAAATTTGTAGTAGGATATGGTTTGGATTATAACCAAAACTATAGAAATTTACCATATATTGGCTATGTAGAAAGTGTAGATGAGTTTTAAATAAAAGATAATTTTTAAGTTAAAATATGAGATTAGAAATGGTTTAAAAAAATTTTAAGAAAGACTTATAAATTCCACCAGAAGATATAAGCCTTTCTTTTGACAATAAAGGAATGGATGAAATGTTTGATATAGAAGAGGAATTAAAGAAATTGCCAGGAAAGCCTGGTGTATATATTATGCATGATAAAGATGATAACATTATCTATGTTGGAAAAGCGATTTCATTAAAAAACAGAGTTAGACAATATTTTAGAAAAACCAATAAAACAGCTAGAATTGAAAAAATGGTTTCTTTAATTGATCATTTTGAATATATTGTTGTAGATAATGAGGCAGAAGCTTTAATCTTAGAATGTAATTTAATCAAAAAGAATAGACCCAAATTTAACGTATTATTAAAAGATGATAAAACCTATCCATATATAAAAATAGATGTAAAATCAGAATATCCTGGAGTTTATTATACAAGAAGAGTGATAAATGATGGTTCAAAATATTTTGGACCATATGCAAATCCTGGTGCAGCAAAAGAAATGTTAGACTTTATTAAAGAAAGATATAAAATTCATCAATGTAGAACCTTAAAAGAAAGAACAAGACCATGCTTGAATTACCATATAGGTAGATGTTTGGCACCATGTATGGGAAATATAGATAAAGAAGAATATCGAAAACAAGTAAATGAAATTATTGATTTATTAGAAGGAAAAACAGATAAAGTTTTAAAAGATTTAGATTTACAAATGAAAGAAGCCTCTCAAAAAATGGAATATGAAAAAGCTGCTAATTTAAGAGATAGAAAACAAGCAATAGAAAGAGCTTCAGCAAAACAAAAAGTATCCAATATATCAGAAAATAGCATTGATGTTATCGGAATTGCAAAATCAGATTTAGAAGTTTGTGTAGAAATCTTTTTTGTAAGAGGAAGCAAAATGATAGGAAGAGAACAATACTTCTATAAAGATTTAAAAGACATGGAAGATAAAGAGATTCTTTCAGGATTTATCAAACAATACTATTTTGACAATCCAAACATTCCTAGTAAAATTATGATAAGAGAAGAAATAGAAGATAAAGAAGCAATTGAAAGTTGGTTGTCCACAGAATTGGGAAAAAAAGTGGAAATCAAATCACCTAAAAAAGGTGAAAAATTAAGATTTGTAGAAATGGCAGAAAATAATGCAAAAGTAACATTAGATAATAAAGAAAAAGATAAAAGTGAAATTTTATTAGAATTAAAAGAAGTACTAAAAATGGATATCTTACCAAGAAAAATAGAAACTTTTGATATATCGAATATATCAGGGGAATATATGGTAGCTGGAATGTGTGTGATGCAAGATGGTGTCATCAAAAAGAATCTATCTAGAAGGTTTAAAATTAAAACGGTTTATGGGCAAGATGATCCAAAATGTATGGAGGAGGTTATCACTAGAAGATTAAGACATTCCATCGAAAATCCAAATGGTGGATTTGGAAAGCTTCCAGATGTCATATTTGCAGATGGTGGTATTACACAAATACGAGCAACGAAACAAGCGATTGAAAATGTTTTAAATGAAGAAAAAGAAAAGATTATGCAGGAAGATATGACAGAGCAAGACAAAAAAGAAAAACTAGAAATGGTAGAAAAAGAATTAGATATTAAAGTATTTGGTATGGTTAAAAATGATGAACACCAAACAAGAGCTTTAATGGATGAGGATAGAAATGAACTAAACATTTCAGAAAACTTAATGAAATTAATTACTAGATTTCAAGATACAGTTCATGATACAGCTATTACATACCATAGAAAATTAAGAGATAAAGAAATGAGAAAGTCAGCATTAGATGATATTAAAGGAATTGGTAATGCGAAAAAACAAGCCTTGTTAAAACAATTTGGAAGTGTAGAAAAGATAAAACAAGCATCTATAGAAGAACTGATGAAAGTAAAAGGTATTACAAAAGAATTAGCAGAAAAATTAAAACAATAAAAAAAGGGGAGTTACCTCCCCACACAGGCGTATTTCATACGCCTTTTTTTTATATGTCCCCAAAGGGACATAGCAGGATAGCGACCGGCTAATCCTGCAGTAACCCTATGAGCCTGAATAATGCGATAGAGAATTCCTCCGACCACCAGACAAATAGGAATTAAAATAATTGCTTTTTTCATAATGTAGTCCTCCTTTGCGTAATAAAAGCAATTTACAGAGAGTTTTCTCTGTAGGTACTAAGATACTATATCATAATTTACCTGATATATCAATTACTTAAATGAGAGAAAAAATAAAAAGACGTCCGATTTGGATTTTCCAAATCGGATGCCTGAGAACTATTTGAGTGTAGCCTTATTCATAAGACTAATATCAGTCTTAGACTTAGTATTAGCCTTAATTTTAGCTTCGGCTTCAGCTTTAGCTTTATTGGCTATATCTAGTTCTCTACGGGCCTTTTTAGCCCGTTTAGCTCTTGACCACCTAGCAAGGTAAAGTCTCAAGGTTTGTGCAACCTTAAGAGCTCCAGCGCCTGCCAAAAAGATGGCAACAGCCTCTGGCGGTGTGTCCGTGAATTTCTCGATAATAGCGGACACGTTTTGGATGATAAGAACTCCACCCAAAATTAAGAGCCCAATCAAACCAAAAATCACAGCAGTTACTCCTGCCATTTTAAATTTTTCATTCCGTCTTTCCTTTTGTTTTTCTGTTTTCTTCATTGTTGTTATACTCCTCTCTTTGATTTGATTTGTGAAGGACTTTTCCTTCAACTACTTATATTATATCATAAAATGGATAAAAATACAAAAAAATATATAGTTTCAAGAATTTATATAGAAAGAATAAGAAAAATCTGAAAAGTTATTTCAAAATAAGGAATAAATCAAACATAACATGAATATCATATTATGAAAAATTACAAAGGAGGATAAATAATGGAATATACAGAGGGAAAAATATTGAATTTAACATTGAGAAAAAACAATAAGGAAAGGATAGATAAGAAATTTCTAAAAAAAATTTATGAACATAAATGGATTAGTATGATATTAGTATCATTAATTGTTTTATCTACTATAAATGCAATGATGATATATAATTTCTTTAAAATTTTACAAAATATTTAAATCGTCAAATACCCTTGGAAAAATCAAAAAAATATGGTAAAATATAGATATTCTAATAATAGGAAGTAATTGAAAAATAATTACAATTTTTGCTACGTCAAATTCAATTTAAAACGCGGTTACATACAAATAGTATGCTCCCTTGCCTTTTAAATTCAATTTTCCTTGCAAAAATTTAATTCTTTTCCAATTAGATTTTGTGTAGAAAAAAGGAATGTAGAAAAATTATGAAAATAGCAAATGAATGGAAAGATTATAAAATATTAGACATGGCAGATGGGCAAAAATTAGAAAAATGGGGGAATGTCATTTTATCTAGACCAGATCCACAAATTATTTGGAAAAATAAAAGTTTTCCAAATAAATGGAAAGAAATGAATGCTGTATATAATAGAAGTAAAACAGGAGGAGGTTCATGGGAATTTAAGAAAAAAGTACCTTCTCAATGGCAAATTAAATATAAAAATTTAACATTTAACATTAAGCCAATGGGATTTAAACACACAGGCTTATTTCCTGAGCAAGCAGTTAATTGGGATTGGATGATACAAAAAATTAAAAGTGAAAAAAGACAAATAAAAGTATTAAATCTATTTGCCTATACTGGAGGGGCAACTGTTGCTTGTTTATCAGCAGGAGCTTCTGTATGTCATGTTGATAGTTCAAAAGGAATGACCACTTGGGCAAAAGAAAATGTAACATCTTCAAAATTACAAGATAGACCAGTTCGATTTATTGTAGATGATGTCGTAAAATTTGTAAATCGAGAAATTAGAAGAGGAAATACCTATGATGCCATTATTATGGATCCACCTTCATATGGTAGAGGAGCTAAAGGAGAAGTGTGGCAATTTGAAAATAATATCTATGATTTAGTGGAATTATGTACAAAAGTATTATCAGATAATCCTTTATTCTTTTTGATTAATTCCTATACAACAGGAATATCAAGTAAAGTTTTAGAAGATATTTTACATTTAACTGTTTCAAAGAAATATAAAGGAAAAATTGAATCTGGAGAAATTGGACTTCCTATGGAAAATTCTAAGTTGGTTTTGCCTTGTGGGATTTATGGAAGATGGGAACTAGTTTAAAAGATAATCAGCATCTTGCGTCGTTAAACATCGTTTTAAATTTAGTCGATGTGCAAAGAGCACACCTCATAAATTTAAAACTCGTTTGCCTAGCAATATACTAATTCTTTTTTAAACTAGTATTGTAGAAAAAATCAAGAAATTAGAAGAGGAATGTAAATGAGCAAACTAAAAATCATATATGAAGATAACCATATTATTGTCGTTGAAAAAATACCCAATATTCCTTCACAATCAGATAAAACAGGAGATATGGATATGCTAACACTTGTAAAGGAGTATATAAAGGAAAAATACAATAAGCCGGGAAATGTATATTTGGGATTAGTGCATAGACTAGATAGACCTGTTGGTGGAGTAATGGTATTTGCCAAAACTTCAAAAGCTGCTTCAAGATTAAGTAATCAAGTAAGGGAAAAAGTGTTTAAAAAAGAATACTTAGCAGTTGTTGATGGAAAGATTGAAAAGACGAAAGGAACTTTGGTTGATTATTTATATAAAGATGAAAGAAATAATATGAGTAGGGTAGTTAACAAAGAAAAGAAAAATGCGAAAGAAGCAAAATTGGACTATGAAGTATTAAAATATAATGAAGTAAAAGATTTATCTTTACTGAAAATAAATTTACATACAGGAAGACATCATCAAATTCGTGTACAATTGTCTCATTTTGGACATAGTATATTCGGAGACCAAAAGTATGGAACGAGAGGAAGAGGAAAGCAAATTGCTTTATGGGCATATAAATTAACAATTGAACATCCTATAACAAAAGAAACATTAGAATTTAAAGATTTACCAGAACCAATTGGAACATGGTGTATATTAAAAAATGAAAAGAATATAATTGGAGAAATATAAATATTTAGAATATAGTTGGTAGTAAAATCGACTATATTTTTTTATTTTATTAAAAATTTTTTTATAAAATAAATAGAATTAAATTTTTGTAAAAGAAAATAAAGTTTTTACAAAATAAAAGGCATTAAAAATTATAAGAGTGCTACAATCGAATTAGCAAGAAGAGGTGAAGAAAATGATAGATACAATCTGCACATTCTTGACTAATAGAATCAGAAAAGAAATGCCAGAAATAGATGATGAGAGAGCAGAGGTAATCAATTATGGCTTACAAAATATAGTAGGAGAAATACCAAAAATTTTCTTATTATTATTAATCGCATTTGTTCTGGGAATGTTTAAAGAAGTATTATTCATGTTTGTAGTATTACTTCCATATAGAGGAGCATCTGGAGGTTTTCATTTAAAAACACATTTAGGATGTATACTTGGAACAACTGCTTTCTATTGTGGAAATGTATTTCTTTCACAACATGTTATATTGGATGATATAACAAAATATGTTTTAATAGGAATTAGTTGGATATTTGGAATGTTTATGATAAAACTTTATGCACCAGCAGATACAGAAAATGTTCCTATATTATCTAAAAAAGATAGAAGAAAGAAACAAATGATAGCATATGTTACATATTCAATAGGACTTATGGCTGCTTTATTGATTCAAGATAATGTAATTTCGAATATATTATTATTTGGAAATCTTTTACAAACATTAACAATTACAAAATTGGCATATAGATTAACAAAAAATAAATATGGGTATGAAGTGTATGGCGACGCTTCAGTTTAAAAAAGTTTAAAAAACATATACCGGTGTGTTTTTAAAAATATATAATAAGGGGGAATCTATTATGTTCAAATTTTTAGCTAAAGTAGCAGAAAAATATGCTAAAGCAACTAATACAACATGTATATTTTGGGTATTACATCAACCAAAAATGCCAGAAAGTATGATTAGAAAAGACTAATCAAAATTGGCAAAAATAGGACGAAACATTATTTTTGCCAACCCATATATAACTTAAAAAGTTATATATTTACAATCCAATACAAGACAGCTTTTGTAAGCTGTTTTTTCTTATTGAATAGGAAAAAGTAATTTTTCCTATTCAACAAAAAACAATGTTGCACAAAAAAATAGATATGATTGTTGTACTGAACCCAAAAAATGTCCAATTTTTTGGGTTCAGTACATTGTTCATATCTATTTTAATTTCTTAATAATATATTTCAATTTGTTGAGAAAAATATTTTTCATTTTTTGTGGTATATAAATCTAAATTTTTGTTTTTATTTAATATTTTTCGAACTTCCCATAAACCTAATCCAGTATGATTTTCTTTTCCAGAAAATCCTTTATTGAATATTTTTTCAGTATCCACATTTTTATCTTTATAGGTATTTTCTACTATAACAAGTTGTCTATGATTTTTAGCATCATCTCTAAAAATGATATTTATTACTTTTTCTTCACACTCGCTACTTGCATCTATGGCATTATCTAAAAGAATTCCTAAAATTCTAGTAAATTCATATATTTTCATATTTAAGTTACTTAAATCTAATAATAGTGACATATTGACTTTTATTCCTTTTTGTTCAGCCTCATTATATTTTGTAGTTAATAAACTATATACACCAGGATTATTGATTAGTTTAGGATTTAGAACATATAAGTTATTTACTTTTTGACAATCATCTTCAAGTTGTACATAATATTTCTTTAATCCTTCCATATCATTTGTTTTTACATATCCGCCAATGGTTGTTACAATATTATCAAAATCATGTTTAAAACCTCTTACATTATCATGTAAAATACTTAATGTTTTGTTATATTCTTCTGCATTTTGTAATTTTTGAGTGGTTATGGACAATTTAATTACTCTTGTTAAGCTATATATACTTACACTAAAATATGCAAGTAATGATAAAAAGCTTAAGAAAGTAATAATCAAAGGTAAAGTGTCTGTATAATAAGTGGTTATAACAGCTTGAAAACAAAGTGTTATAAATCCTATTAGTAAATTCAAATATAATACATTTTTACTTTTCTTATCTAAATTATAGTCTGGCAAATCTATTTTATAGTTTTTGAATTTTAATAATAATGTGATAAGAAATATAATAAAATACATTAATGCAAGATATATAATTCTATATATTGGAACAGTTGCAGATTCTTCATAACCGATATTAAGTAGGGTAAAATATGGATTTAATATTAATATACCAACTAATGCAAATAATAATGTAGAAATTATGCTCGCGATTAATCCTTGCAAAAGTGTTGTCTTAAAGATAAAGCAGATGATTACAAAAATACAGATATAATTAATAAAGGTACTATATGGTGAGGGAATAAAACATGTACTTAAAAATGTAATCATACTACAAGACAAAACATAGATTGTATTTTGTTTTGTAGTTGTTTTTAAATTAAATACTGTAGTAAAAATGATTAATGTAAATATAGTTTCTATAATAGCACTAGGCAAAAGAATAAGCTTTATCAAAATTTCATTAGGCGTAGTCAACGCATTCCATATATTATTCAATAATTCCATATTTTTTTATAACCTCCATAAATTCCTTTTTATATTTAGGTCCAATGCTACAAAATGTATCATTATTAAAATATACAGTTAGAGCAACAGGATCCACATTTTTGATGTTGTTTAAATTTACAATATAAGATTTGTGACATCTTACAAAATTATCAGGTAACTTATCTTGAATTTTGTTAAAAGAACTATAAGATTCATAATCACGAGAAGAGGTATGAAAATTTAATTTCATACCATCTCTTTTAATATATTGAATTTGCGTTTCATCTACAAGTGTGTTTTTATTATCAATTTTAATATATTTCTTTGGTAATCCATAAACATCATCGAAAAGCCTTTTTACAGTATCTTCTAATCTTTCATAGGTAATAGGTTTAGCTAAATAATCAAATGTTTTATATTTATAAGCCATCATAGCATATTCTAGATGACCGGTTGTAAATATAAGATAAACATTTTTATTTTTCTTTCTAATTTCTTCAGCTAAATCTAAACCAGATTTTTGAGATTTTAAATTAATATCTAAAAGTAAAACATCGATTTGATTTTCATTGTCAAAACAAGCCAATAAATCTTCAAAGTTATTAAATTTGAAAGATACTTGACCTTCAAGATTATTTTTTGTAAATATAGTTTCTAATAGTTTTTCTAATCTATCTAAAATGTTTGTATTATCATCACAAATGACAAAATTTAACATGCTAGTAGCCCCCTCTTTATTTAATAAAATAATATGTTTCGACAATAAAAAAATAATTACCTTATTTTTCCAGCAGTAACAACAATATATTCTAAAAAAATCATCTTGTCAATACTCTTGTAATAATTTTATATTACAGATAAAAGCGTTAATACCAGTAAAAAATAGAAATGGAATGAAAAAGGTGATAAAAGTAAATTTACAATTATTGGAATTTTATTGGCTTGGTATACTACAAAGATATATTGAAAAAATATAGTCATTTCCTAAAATTTATGATATACTAATAAATAATTCATAAAAAGTGGAGAAACAAAGATGATTGACTTTACAAACGCAATAGAAGAATTTAATAATTATAAAGGTTCAGAAAAAAAGAAAACTTTAATCTATAACAATAAAAAATATTTAGTTAAATTTCCAGATCCAGTTAGAGAAAAAAATAAAAATATATCATATATCAATAATGCTTTTTCTGAATATGTTGGAAGTAATATATTTAAAATAGTAGGTTTTAAAACACAAAATACAGTTTTGGGAAAATATGAATATAAAGGTAGAGAAAAAATAGTATGTGCTTGTGAGGATTTTACAGATAATGAAAATATATTGTATGAGTTTGAAAACTTAGCTTTAAGTACGAATCCTGACAAAAAAATAGAAACAGAATTAAAGGACATTATTGAGGTTATAGAAGAAAGTAAAATGATAAATAATGTAGAAACGAAAGAAAAGTTTTGGGATATGTTTATTATAGATAGTTTGATTGGAAATACAGAGAGGCATAATGGAAATTGGGGATTCTTGTTAAATAAAAATACAGGAAGGGCTGAATTTTCTCCAATTTATGATTGTGGGTCATGTTTAAATCCAATGCTTGAAGATGAAGAAATTGAGAAGATAAATGAAACAGAATTAAAAAATCTAGCAATAAATTGTTATTCATGCTTAAAAGAAAATGGCAAAAAAATTCATTATATGACATATATAAAACAAAAAGAAAATGAAGAATGTAATCATGCTATAAAGAGATTATTTACACATATTAACATGAATGAAATAAACAAGTTTATTAATAGTATAGATTGTATATCCAAAGTGAGAAAAGAATTTTACAAAAAAATGATAGAGCAAAGGTATGATGTTTTGAGAATAGCATATGAAGAATTAATTAACATTGGTGATGAAGGTAGTAGGTGAAATCTTAGCAGAAAAATAATAAGAAAGGTGAAAATGATGGAGAAAAATGGAATATTATTTGATTTAGATGGAACATTATGGGACGTAAAAAATTCAACGTTTGAAAGTGCAAATAAAATTGTAAAAAAACATAAATTAAAAGAAATATCTATGGAAACAATCTGTGCAGTATTTGGACTAAATAAATTTGAAGTAGCACAGTTATATTTTCCATATCTTGAATTGAATCAATCTTTAAATTTATTAGATGAAATTGAGATTTTAAATATAAAAAATTTAAAAGAATATGGAGGCAATATATATCCAAATTTAAAAGAAACTTTAGCAAGTTTGAGAAAAGAATATGAATTATTTATTGTTAGCAATACATCAAAAAGTGAATATATTGAAGCATTTTTAACATCAGCCAAGTTAAATAACTATTTTAAAGATTATATTGCTGCTAGCAAACTTGGAATTTCAAAGGCTGATGCAATAAAAAAGATAATAAATGATTATAAATTAACTAAAGCTGTATATGTGGGAGATACCAAAAAAGACATGGAAGCTTCGAATTTAGCTAAAATACCATTTATACAAGCAAAATATGGATTTGGGAAGAATTTAAATGCAAAATATTACATTAATGCATTCAAAGAATTACCTTATATAGTAGAAAAGCTTATTTAAAATGTTAGTTTCAATTATTATTGAAAGTTAAAATAAATGTGAAATTAGAGATATTAAGATATTAGTATCTCTTTTTTTGTAGCATGAAAATGAAATAAAATTTTAAAATTTTATCCGATTTACCTATTTTATAACAGACCTCAATAGGAAAGGAATAATTTAAAATATGATTCATAAAATTAAACAAAAGAAAATTAGAGGAGGAACATAATGCGTAATAGGATAAGAAAACAATCAGTTAGAAATATAGGAATAATGGTATTGCTTATAGTAACGATATCATTAACGATTATACAAAGCCAGCAAGAAGAAATGATAAATACAAATGCAGGAACAGTAAGTGTAAGCACTAAAAAAATAGAATGGGGGATTAAAAGAAATGATAACCATGAACAACCAGATTTGGGGAGTGAGAATAGAAAAATATTAGAAGAAAATAATGGAATAGCATTAGGAAATAGTGAATCAAAAGTAATTTATTTAACATTTGATGAAGGTTATGAAGCTGGATATACAACTCAGATTTTAAAAATATTAAAAGAAAATGATGTAAAAGCAACTTTTTTCCTAACAGCACATTATATCAATACTCAAGAAGAACTAGTAAGACAAATGATTGATGAAGGACATATTATAGGAAATCATACACCTATTTCCTTAATGTCCGGAAATAATATAAATGTAAAATGCTAGAGTAATAGCCTATTTAGAGCAAATAAAAACAATTAAAGTTTTTGAAAAATGTATGAATGAAAAGTTAAATATTTCGATATATGAATAAATAATATGGATTTTTCAAATTTAATTGTATAAAAAAGGAATTTGTGATATTATAAATTCAAAATAACAACGAGAAAAAGGAGACAAGCCTTTATGGAAGAAAATATTAAAAATATTATTTTATTAGGCGAAAATGTTAATACAGAATTAAAAGAAGCCACTAATGGATTACCTAAAAGTGTATTTGAATCCGTATGCTCATTCTTAAATACTACAGGAGGATATATTATTTTAGGAGCAAATGATAAAAAAGAGATTATTGGAATAAAAGAGGAATTAATAGAGAAAATTAAAAAAGATTATACAACGCAGTGTAACAATAAAGAAGTTATAACCCCAACTATTTTATCAGAATTACATGAAATAAAGATAGACGGAAAAATACTTTTATATACACATATTGAAGAATCAACAGAAATTCATAAATGTAAAGGAAAAGTCTTTGTTCGTAATTATGAAGGTGATTTTGATATATCAGATAATATTCCATTAATTGCTAGTATTCATAATAAAAAACGAAAAATATTTGATGAAGATACAATTTATCCATATGTTTCAGTAGAAGATGATTTAAGATCTGATTTAATAGAGAAAGCAAGAAAGTTAGCTAATTCAAATGTAAAGAAAAGACATATTTGGATGGATATGACAGATTTGGAATTGCTAAAAAGTGCAGGATTATATAAAGTGGATAAGGAAACAGGTAAACGAGGCGTAACACTTGCTGGTGTTATGCTATTTGGAAAAGATGATATAATTTCAAATATTAATCCTTATTGTAGAACAGATGCTTTATATAGAGTAGATGATTTAGACAGATATGATGATAGAGATTTTGTAGAAACCAATTTAATAGATATGTATGATAGACTAATTGATTTTATAGCAAAATATACAATGGACAGGTTTGCACTAGATGAAAATGCAAGAAGAGTAAGCCCAAGAAATGTAATGGCACGTGAAATAGTTTTAAATACTCTTATGCATAGAGATATAACAGATGGTCATACAAGTAGAGTAATTATTTATAAAGATAAATTAATATGCGAAAATCCAAATTCTTTTAGAACAAATGGATTACTTACTATAAAAAATTACACACCATTTGCAAAAAATCCAACAATTGCAAAATTTTTTAGAGAAATAGGATATGCAGACGAGTTAGGTAGTGGTTTTATAAAAATTACAAAAAATTCATATTTGTATTCAGGAAAACCACCTATTTTTGAAGATAAAGAGATGTTTAGAGTAACAATTCCACTATTAAGAGATGAAAAATTGGATGAAAAAGATTTAATTAATTTAGCAAATGATACTTTAAATGATACTTTAAATGATACTTTAAATGATACTTTAAATTTGTTAAAAATAAATCCTAATATGAAACAAAAAGATATTGCTATAAAATTAAGAGTTTCTGAACCAACAATAAAAAGAAATATAAAAGAATTAAAAGAAAAAGGATATATTGAAAGAGAAGGGTCAAAAAAGACTGGACATTGGAAAATACTAAAAAATGATTAAGATACCGAAGCGGGAACTCTGTATTTTCTCTGTATTATTTTACGGAATGCAGAGGACTAGAAAACTTGTTTTTCTATGTGTTTATGGGATACATTCTGTATCTCTTTCCTGCCTTTTATAATGAACTAATAAAAAAGAAAGCGAATGATTGAAATTGATGCATGAATATAAAATAATAACACTATGTGGTTCAATTAAATTTAAGGATGAATTTATGAAAGTTCAAGAGAAACTTACATTAGATGGAAATATAGTTTTAACACCTAATTTTTTTAATAGTATAAAAAAAGAGGATATAGACGAAAAAACTAAGAAAATGCTAGATGAAATGCATAAACAAAAAATAGATATGTCTGATGAAATTTATGTGGTTAATGTTGACGGATATATTGGAGAAAGTACAAAATTAGAAATAGAGTATGCAAAAAGAAAAGGTAAAAAAATTTCTTATTTGGAAAGCATCAAATAAAATAGTAATTTGTCGAGATGTAAAGTTTTGGTTGCAATTTAAAAAGTATTGCAAAATTATAAAAGTGCAACTAAAAGTTGATAGAAAAAATCACTCATTTAATCTAAGATTGAACTTGAAAGGAGGAACATCTAATGAAGTTTGGCGAAAATTTATATAATTTAAGAAAAAAACAAAAAATTAGCCAAGAAAAATTGGCAGAGAAAATTGGAGTGTCAAGACAAAGTGTTTCAAAATGGGAGAATGGAACTGCATATCCAGAAATGAACAGAATATTTGAACTTTGTAAAATATTTCACTGCAAATTAAATGATCTAGTTAATGATAATATTTTAGATTTTGATTCATTAGATAAAGAAGTAAAAATGAGTGTCGTAAAATTTAATAAGGAAAAACAGAACAAATTAAAAATAGTAAGTAAAACTATTTCAATTTTTTCAAAAATGTTACAAGTTATAACCATAATTATTAGTGCAGTAATGATTATGAGTATGCTATTTATTCCGTCAGTAATAAATAATACAAATGTGGACAATGGAAGTATTATAGTAGCAGATAAAAATGTAATGGAATTTAATTTAGACCAAATGACAACTAACACAATAGTAAATGTTTTTGAAGAGCATTCTAAATTAGAAATTATATTGTATACAGATATTATTATGATATGTCTAACTATTTCTGTTATGATAATTTCGTTTGCAATGTTATATCTTGCAAAATTGTTTGATAGTATAAGTAAAGGAGATACACCATTTACTTTAGAAAATTTAAAAAACATAAAAAGAGTAGCAATATTATTTATATCATATTTAATATTCCCAGATGTATCAGGGACATTGTTTCAATGGATTACAAAGATAGATATGAATATTGATTATGAAATTACAAAAATTTTTTATGTTTTAATTATAATATGTATTTATTATATATTTGATTATGGACATCAAATACAATTAGATTCAAAAGGAAAAATATATGGTGAGGTAGAAAGTAATGAATAAAAGTGAATTTATAAAAGAATTATCAAAACAAACAAGCTATAATGAAGAAAGATGCAATACAATAAATAATATTGTAGAAGATACATTTATTATAGGGAAAAAGAATAAGGAAAAAATAATAGAAAAATTTGAAAAACAAATAAATTTAGGTGAAAATGAAGCAAATAAATTATATGAAATTGTTATGAGAATTATAGGTACTGAGATTAAAAATAAATTAAAACATCCATTTAAAAGTCAAGATTAAAAAGACAAATTCTATGCACAATATTTATAGATGTTAGAACTAATCTCTATTTCTATAGCGAAATATAATAAATGCAGATGTAAAAA
>CALXKE010000013.1 GCA_944388805.1 uncultured Clostridia bacterium
GTTCCATTGAATCTTCCGTGTACTGTATCATATTTTGTCATATATGCCATATAGTCTGCTGCAACAAATGGGTCGTTGATTGCTACAACCTCTACTCCTTCTTTTGCTAATGCTGCTTGGAATGATAATTTTCCAATTCTTCCAAAACCGTTAATTCCTAGTTTTACTGACATAATAATTCCTCCTTTATATTTAAAAGTCTTTGACTTTTATTTTTTAGTCTTACTCGACCTTTCTTATTCTATACCAAAAAAGAATACTTTTCAAGTATTCTTTCCTATTTTACTATAAAATTTTAGTTTCACACTAATTATTTTGTTTCTATCTTAACTTTTAAATGATGAAAAATATTTCAATTTTAAAATATACTAAATTATATTTCATTCCTTATATTTCTATAATGTTATACTTTCAACATCTTCTTTCATTTGATTTTGTGAAATTTGTTCTTCTTCTTTAATTTTCTGTTTTGCCTTTTCTATACTCTCTTTATGTTTTTGTACAAATTCTTTTTCATCTATATTAGATAAGCTGCCTCTTTTTAATATTATTGGGATAGGTTTTTTAAATCGTTTTAAAACATCATACTCTGACATTAATGATGTTACTGCATCTGGAAGTATTTTTCTTCCAAATTTTTGATTTTCTGATTTTTTATGCGTTCTTTTTCTTCTATAAAAGGCTATTTCTCCACTTGTTCCATTAATTGTCTTATAATCCTTTAATTTAACATTCACTCTATCATGATTACTTCCCTTTCGAAGTCTATGTGAAACTGGTAATTTCGGAGTATGACTTACTTGTCCATCAACTTCACTTAGTCCGACAACCTCATTTTCTGAAAGATTCCAGTAAATATATCGTTCATCATGAAAATCATATTCTAAATTATTGATTGGAACAGCTGAAATAGTAGAAATTCCATCTTCTTCCTCGTAATTCAAATAATTTTCCAATCCTTCTTTTGAAAGTTGTCCTCCATCTTGTTTCATATGCTTTAATTCAGAATTATTCATATTTGGATTATGACTAGCAAAACTAACTGGCATAGTTCCTAAATCCAAAAATGTAAATCCATCGACTTCTATTTTTTTTACTCCATATTCCTGATTTTTTATTGCTTCATCTATTTTCTCCATATTGGTAAATTGATTATTTAATTCTTCGATCTGGTTATCCTGTATTTTATTAATTCCTGAAAAACTATCCATAAATATCCCTAATTTATCTTCTAAATCTTCACTGTTTATAATTGCATTAATATCAAAGTTATTTTCAGACAAAAATCTTAATGCTTGCATTTCCGTCTGTGATAGATTAGCTTTTTGCATACATTCTATTGAATCTAATGGATAAAGAAAGGCTTTTTCCTGTATGTCTTCTTTTGTCATAATACTTTTTATCTTAAACTCTTTTTTCTCTTTTTCTGATAAATTTTGTAATTTTTTACTTAAATTCTCATTTATATTTTCTAAATCTTCTACTTTATTCACTTTACAAATATTTGCTGGCCACATACATAGTTTGCCTAAACTCATTTTTTGTTCTTCTGTTAAATTATCTTTACTAGCTGCATCCTTTAATAGAGTTTCAAATTCATTATACCTTGTAAAACATATTTGCATTGTTGTAGTATTTTCACCTAATTGTTTTGATGTAATTTCAAAATATAATTTAAATGCATCTAATTGTTCTTTATCCTGCATTTGAGCTATCCAACTATTATAATTTGCAAAATTATAACTTAAACAATCATCTATAAATTCTCTAGAAAAATGATGCATAATGTTTTCATTAAATACTTCTGTATTTTCTATGTTAAATAAGTTCAATCCTGGTCTACTATCTAATATTTTTAAAGCTTCTTCTCCAAAAGCATCAGACATAATATCTCTAAAACTTTCTTTAACCTTTTGCTCTTTAATCATCAATTTCAAATCTCTTTGATGTGTATCCTTACTATATTCATCATATAATTTTATATATTGTATTACTTTTTTAGGCTCTACTCTTTCAATGATTGAATTTTCTTTAAAAAATAATCTTATCATCCTATTTGCATTAGGAGGAACTATTTCCCCTTTTTTCATTTGCAAAATAACATCTTGATATTTTAATAATTTTTCTTTCCCATATTTGTCAGAAAATTTTTCTTCAATTACACCTAAATCCCAGTAATTAATATTAGCATAATCTTTTCCTATAATATCTTCATTTTCTGATAGAAGTGTTAATACTTCTTTCTGTTGACTCGGTTGTAAATTTCCCTGTCTTAAAAATCTTTCTAGCGTCTGGACAAAATATTGTTTATCTAACTCTGTACTATTTTTAATTTCACTGATAATAGCCTTCTGTCCATCCTGTTCTCTAGAATTCCAAAAATCTGTAAATGCTCCTCTTAACAACTCTTCAGTCTTCTGGTCTATTTTCCAAGGAAATTCTTCATAATCTTTTTCCTGATAACTAGCACTTAATTTAAAATATTTTTTCCATTTTTCTAAACTTAAGTTTTGGTCTTTGGCAATAATATGTTTCCATACTTTATCCTGTATTTTAGAACTTGTTAAGATTTCTCTTTGCATTTCTTTACTCACATAATAAATATTATTGGGATTATTTTTTATAAAGTATTTTTGTGTATCCTCTGTTAGTTCTGCTAAAGTTTGTGGATTTTCTTTTAAATCTAATACCTTCTCTATTTCCGAATATCTATATTTATAATATTCTTCACATTTTTTTGGATCCTGCCTCAAATATTCTATTCTTGTTTGTTCACTAACATAACCCAATGCTTCTGAATCATCTTTTATAATATCTTTTTGTACATCCTCACTTAGATAACCTATTAAAACCTTGTTCATCTCTTTATATTTCTCTTTTTGAAAATATTCCGGAAAGTTTTTATAGTCAATTTCGCGAGACCTTTTCCAGGCTAAATCTAATATGGATTCTGCATATTTTACCTTTGGATTTTTTATTTGGTTCCAAATATAAAATCCTTTTCCTTTCGCACTAGTTAGTAATTTTCTTTCTTCAAATTTTATCATAAGTTTATCAATTATATTTATCTTTGTTTCTATCAAATCATTCATATACTTCTCTTTTCTATTTACTTTTCAGTATAATATATCCCAAAAACTATTGTTTATATATTGAATTTTTTTATTCAAAATCCCTCTAACTATTTTATATTATCTTTTATTCTTGGCAATAAATGAAAAGATTTGTTATTTGTTTACTACTTTATATATTTCTAATTCATTTCCACTTTTCCAATAATATCATTAATATCTTCTACATTGCATTTTCTCATATACTCTTCAATGCCCTCAACAACTTTCACACTTGTATATGGATCTATGAAGTTACCAGCGCCTATTGAAACAGTTGTTGCACCTGCTAACATAAATTCGATAGCATCTTCTCCTGATACGATTCCTCCTAATCCCATAATAGGAATATTCACTGCTTGTGCTACTTGATATACCATTCTAACAGCTACTGGTCTGATAGCTGGTCCTGATAAACCACCTGTATTATTAGCAAGTACTGGTTTTCTTTTATAAATATCAATTTTCATAGCTAATAATGTATTGATTAAAGAAACTGCATCTGCTCCTCCATCTTCTACCCCTTTTGCTATTCCAGCAATATCAGTTACATTTGGTGTTAATTTTACTATTAATGGTTTATCCAATACTTTTCTTACTTCACTAGTTACTTTCTTAACCCCTTCATAAGTATTTCCAAATGCCATACATCCTTCTTTTACATTTGGACAAGATAAGTTTAATTCTACACCATCTATATCCATATTATTTAATATCTTACATAATTCTACATATTCATCAATTGAACTTCCACAAGCATTGACAATGATTTTTGTATCAAACTTTCTTAAAAATGGTAAATCATTATTTGCAAAATATTCTACTCCTGGATTTTGAAGTCCAATACTATTTAACATTCCACTTGGTGTTTCACATACCCTTGATGGCTTGTTTCCACTTTTTGGTCTTAAAGAAGTTCCTTTGGTAATAATAGCTCCTAATTTTCCTAAATCGAAAAACTCAGCATATTCTCTTCCATAACCAAATGTACCAGATGCAACGGTTACTGGATTTTTCATTTCGATTCCTGCAAAATTTACTTTCGTATTCATTTATTCCATTCCCTCCATTCTTTTTTGTTTTATAAGTTCTACCTGTTGTTCTAAATTTATATTCGACATTTCTTCAATAAATTGTATGATTTTTTCTAGTTTCAAATATTTAGGCTTATCCTCTATTTGATGCATATATTTTTCTATTTTTCCCATGACTTCTACTTGATATCTTTTTATGATTTCTGCATTCAAGCAATCATAATCATTATGAAATGTATCATGATTTTTCTTTGCTTGTTTTGCTTCTTCTCTAAAATAAATTCTATCAAAATAATCATCTGTTAGCAGATGGATAAAATATCCTTTCCAATAATCTTTCCTTAAATCCACTTTTTCATCTTGCAAAAATACATCTAAATGAATTTCTTGATTGTCTTTTGTCCAGTCTCCCCAAATTCCATAATGTGTTTCACTTTTAGAAATATGTTTATTTTCTATTGGGATATAATCTGGTGCAATAGAGCCTTCTATAAATTCATCCATATTTTTTATTTCTTTTTCATGTTTTTTTGCATATTCTTTTGCTATGGAAATATGTATTGTAAATCCTGGCATTCTATTTTTTTCCTCTTTCTCTTATTTCTTGAATTTAACTTTGGGTCAAACCTAAAATTCTTTAGTTTTATACCATTTTTCGGATTAAATCTCTACATCTCTTGCATTAAATACTGGTCCACCTTTACAAACATGGAAATATTCTGGTGCATCTTTTGGGCTTTTAGCTGTTTTTACTGCACATCCTAAACATACACCTAATCCACATCCCATTTTTTCTTCTAGAGATATTTGACATTCGATGTTATTTTCAAGTGCATATTTTTGAACTGCTTTTAACATTGGAAGTGGTCCACAAGCATAGATACAATCATAATGCTCTTTTTTCATATCTTCCATTAAATAGTCTATGGCAAATCCTTTATTTTTATAGCTTCCATCATCTGTTGTAATGACTAAACTATCTGTTACTTCTTCAAATTCTTTTTCTAACATAACAAAATCTTGATTTCTAAATCCTAAATAACAATGTACTTCCTTTTTCTCAGCTTTTGCTTCTTTAGAAAGTTCATATAATGGGAATATTCCAATTCCTCCACCAATGACTGCTAGTTTGTTAAATTTATCTGTTTTAAATGTTCCATATCCTAATGGTCCTATAATATCTATTTTGTCTCCCACTTCTTTTCTAGATAATAGTTCTGTTCCTTTTCCTTTTACTTGGAAAATAAATTCTAGAATTCCATTTTTTCTATCTAGATTGTAAATACTAATTGGTCTTCTTAAAAATGGTTCTACTTGATCAGTTACTCTGATTTCAATAAAATTTCCTGGTTTTGCATCTTCTACGATTTCACTAGCTTTTACACTAAATTTGTAAATGCCTTTAATTACTTCTTCTTTTTCTACCAATTTTGCTAATACTTGCTTTGGCATATTATCCCTCCTCTTCTTCATAATGCTTTACCTGGTTTCATATTTTTCACTTCTTTCTATGATAATCCTTCTACACCTTTCTAGTTTATCGCTTGATTTAATTCATCTCTCATTCTAATAGCTTCCGCTCTTGTTGCTTTTGCAAATTCTTCTTCTGTGTACTTATCTTTCCATAATTCTGATTTGTATGCACACATCAATCCTCTAGAACTGTTAACAATTCCACCAATTCCATTTTCATCAAATCCTAAAGCGATGTCTTCTGCCTTTCCACCTTGTGCTCCATAACCTGGTATTAAGAAAAAGGTATGTGGTGCTAATTTTCTTAAATCTTGTAATTGTTTTGGATATGTTGCACCTACTACAGTTGAAATACTACTATATCCATATTCTCCTCTTAAATCTTTTCCCCATTCTTCCACAAGTTTTGCAACTTTTGTGTATACTTCTTCTCCTGTTTCTAGTTTCAAGTCTTGTAATTCTCCAGATGATGGATTTGATGTTTTATCAAGGATAAATACACCTTTTCCATATTTTTGTGCATCTTCTATAAATGGTTTCACTCCATCAATTCCTAAATATGGATTTACTGTTACAAAGTCTACATCATAAATACTTTTCTCTTTTTCTCTTATCTTTGTTTTTCCTAAGAAAGCATTTGAATATGCTTTTGCTGTGCTTCCTATATCTCCTCTTTTAATATCTGCTATGACAATCATGCCTTTTTCTTTTGCATATTGACAAGTTTCCTCAAAAGCTTTCATTCCTTCCATCCCATACATTTCGTAAAATGCAATTTGTGGTTTTACAGCTGGTATCATGTCATATGTTGCATCAATTAATGCTTTGTTAAATTCTACAATTGCTTTTCCTACGCCTTCTAGATTTTCTTCATATCTATTTCTAATACATTCTGGTATCATTTCATATCTAGGATCCAATCCCATAACGGTTGGGTTATTCGTTTCCTTAATTTTATCAATTAATTTGTCCATCATATTTTTCATCTTAAAAATTCTGCCTCCTTTATTTTCGGTGTTTGTTCTTTTGAAGCTATTCTAACTTTTTCTAATTTAATGATTTTGTTTTCTCTTAACATCTTTTCTCTTTCAGACAACATTTTTTCTAAATATACTTCTCTAGCTTTCTTTATTAATGTTTCTTCATCACTATCATTTTTTATTTTTGTTATCCTTTTATCATCTTTTATTTCTTTATAATTTCCTGTAAAATGTGCCATATCATATGCAACAATCTCCTCTTTTGATGTTTCATCTCTTTGTTGCAATGATTTTCTCCTATCTATATAAGTTCTCTCTACTAAATAAATTTGTTCTAAATCTTTATATATTTTGTGATACTTAATAAATATATCATCAATTATGACAATCCTCTTTCCTTGTACTTCTTTTAATTTTCTGTTTAAAGCTGGTTCAATCAATTTAGCTCTAAATTTTGAAAACATAAAAAAAATAGGTTTTGTTTTATATATATAATTTTTCAATTTTGAGTCAACTTTCGTTTTTTCTCCATTTTTATCTTTTTTCATTAAAAACTTAAAATATTTTAATTTGATATCTCTTAGTAAATCATCTATATATATGACTTCTATATCTTTACTATTTTCCTTTAGATAATTTGAAAATGTTGTCTTTCCTGCACCTGATTTTCCTGTTACACCTATTAACTTCATTTTAAGTTATATTAATTCCTCCCATTCTTTTTCCTTAAAGCCTATATATATTTTTTCTTTTGTTACAAGTAATGGTCTTTTTATTAGCATACCGTCAGATGCTAATAATGTTATTTTTTCCTTGTCTGACATGGTTGGTAATTTTTCTTTTAAATGTAATTCTTTATATTTTAATCCGCTCGTGTTAAAAAATTTCTTTATTTCATATCCACTTTTTTGTATCCATGTTTCTAATTCTTTTTCTGTTGGTGTTTCTAAAACAATATTTCTATCTTGAAATGAAATATTATTTTTTTCTAACCATTGTTTTGCTTTTTTGCAAGTTGAACATTTTGGATATTGTATAAATATTGTTTCCAAGGCTCTCTCTCCTTTTCTTTTATATCAAATACAAATTAAATCTTTCAAATAGGGCTGTCCCTTTTGTTTCATTTTGGAACATTGGGGACAGGTCAAATCGTTTCAAAATTTAAATAATTTGACACATTCCAAATGTTATAAAATTTGAAATTTAGGGATTTTTGAGTCCGTCCCCAAAATCCCTTTTTTATCCTTCGTATACAACTCTTCCGTTTACGATTGTGTATTTTACTTTTCCTTTTAGTGTTTTTCCGATAAAAGGACTGTTTTTTGATTTAGAAACAATCATTTCTTTTGTATAAACATATTCTTCATTTGGATCAAATATCGTAATATCTGCCATTTTTCCTGCTTCTATAGTTCCTCTTTCATTATCAATATGTAATAATTTAGATGGTGTATATGAAGTAAGTCTTACTAGATTTAGATAATCAATATGTCCTGGGTCTACTAAATTCATAATTTCAGCTGGAAGTGCTGTTTCAAATCCAATAATTCCATTTGGTGCTTTTGATAGCTCTACATTTTTTTCTGATTCTGCATGTGGTGCATGATCTGTAATGATACAATCAATGGTTCCTTCTTTTAATCCTTCAATAATGGCTTGTCTATCTTTTTCTTCTCTTAGTGGAGGATTCATTTTGGCATTGGTTCCTGATTTTAACACTTCATCTACTGTAAATGTGAAATAGTGTGGACAAGTTTCACAAGTAATTTTTACACCTCTTTTTTTGGCATCTCTTATCATATCTTTACTTGTTTTTGTACTAATATGACAAATATGTCCTCTGACACCATTTGTTTCAGATATAACAATTTCTCTTGCTGCCATGATTTCTTCTGCTTCTGGTAATACACCTTGTACACCTAATTTATCTGCAACAGATCCTGCATTTATGGCACCTGCTGATACTGATTTTTCCTCACAATGTGATGCTACATATGTTCCTAATTTATCTGCTTCTATCATAGCTTGTCTCATCATTCTGCTATTAACCACTGGCATACCATCATCAGAAAATGCAATAGCACCTGCTTTTTTTAATTCTTCAAAGTTAACTAATTCTTCTCCTTTTTCTCCCTTACTTACAGAAGCATATGGTAATACATTACATAGATTTACTCTTTTAGCTTCATTTATGATATATGTTAATGTTTCTACATTGTCTGGTGTTGGTTTTGTATTTGGCATTGGGCAAATGGTTGTGAATCCACCAGCAACAGCACTTTTTGAACCAGTTTCGATTGTTTCTTTATGTTCTCCTCCTGGCTCTCTTAAATGACAATGTACATCTATCATACCTGGTATGATATTTAAATTTGTACAATCGATTTCTTTATCTGCTGTTTCATGAATATCTTTTTCAACTTTTACAATTTTACCATCTTCTATTAAGATATCATATTTGTCATCTAGTTTGTTTTTATAATCTATTACATGTCCATTTTTTAATAATAATTTCATTTACATATCTTCCTTCCCTACTTTTAAACTTCTTATGCCTTATTGTATAGAAAACTCTACTTTTATCTTGACTTTATTTAGATTTTTTCGTATACAACAAAGTTAAATTTCTTATATCTCTGTGGAGTACATAGCATTGTTCACATTTGTGTATCGAAATCTTTGATTTCGATAACGCATGCTTTTCTTATCTATTTACTTGTTCCTCACAATATTTACATCTATATACCACATGTTCTCTATCTGTTAATTCACAAATATGTGGTAATTCTTGTTCAATTGATGTAATACATCTTGGATTTTTACATTTCACAACATTCACTAATTTTTCTGGAAGTTCTGGATGGAATTTTTCTATAATTTTTCCATCTTTTATTTTGTTTACTGTGATCTTTGGATCTAAATATCCTAATATATCTAAATTGATATCTAAGTTTTCATCGATTTTTATAATGTCTTTTTTTCCTGTTTTATTACTTTTTGCATTTTTGATAATCGCAACAGATGTATCTAGTTCTCCTAAATTTAAATAATTATATATTTCAAAACTCTTTCCTGCTTCTATATGGTCTATTACATATCCATTTTTTATACTATCTATGTTCATTGACTTCTATTCCTTTCTTTTTAATCAATTTCTAAAAAATCTTATATAGTAAGCTTTCCATTTATTTTATCTCTAATAGTTTTAATATTAATGCCATTCTAATAAACTTTCCATATTTTGCTTGCTTAAAATAACATGCTCTTGGATCATCATCCACTTCTACTGCTATTTCATTTACTCTTGGTAATGGATGCATAATACATAAATCTTCTTTTGCATTTTCCAACTTTTCTTCATTTAAGATATAATAATCTTTTAATCGAATATAATCATCTTCATTGAAAAATCTTTCTTTTTGTACTCTTGTCATATATAAAATATCTAAATCTGGCATATATTCTTCCATATTGTTTGTTTCTACATATTCCATATGATTTTTTTCTAATATATCTGTTTTTACATAATCTGGTATTTTTAATTCATTTGGTGAAATTAATACGAATTTAATATTAGCATATCTTGACATAGCCGTTATCAAAGAATGAACGGTTCTTCCGAATTTTAAATCACCACAGATTCCTATAGTTAAATTAGATAATCTGTGTTTTTCACATTGAATAGTTAATAAATCTGTTAATGTTTGTGTTGGATGATTATGTCCTCCGTCACCTGCATTAATAATTGGTACTTCTGCTTTCATAGCAGCAACTAATGGTGCCCCTTCTTTTGGATGTCTCATGGCAATAATATCAGCATATCCTCCAATAACTCTTACTGTATCTGCAACACTTTCCCCTTTTGCTGCTGAACTAGAATTTGCAGAAGAAAATCCTAATACACTTCCTCCTAAATCTAACATAGCAGCTTCGAAACTTAATCTGGTTCTAGTACTTGGTTCATAAAATAAAGTCGCTATTTTTTTTCCTTCACATTTTTTTGCATATTGTTCTTTGTTAGCCATAATATCTTTTGCTACATTTATTAGTTCGTCAATTTCTTTAGTTGATAAATCCTTGATATCAATTAAATGTTTCATGTTCTCCTCCTTTAATTTATTCTTTTTATACTATACAGAAAAATCCCTTAAAAGTCAAGAACAAAAGCATTCTAAGTTTTATTTTTTAGAAAAATAATGTATATCTAATCTTTCCAAGATTTGGGCTCAATAGCAGCGTAAAAATCAAATTCCCCTATTTTTCTACCTTTACCAATTGACTTATTCCCCTTTTTATATTATGATATTCCTAGTAAATTTAAGGAGGAATTTTTTATGTCTGATATCATGTCATATTTATTTGAAACAAAAGCTGTAAGATTTTGCGAAGAAAACAAGCCTTTTTGGTATACATCTGGTAAAATAGGTCCATATTTTATCAATACACATTTTGTTTATGGAAGTGAAAAAGATGCCAGTGAACTATTAGCTTTTATTGACGAATGTTTAAAAGATAAATTAAGTTTACCACAAAAAGTGTTTCAAAAAGTGTTAAAACAATATAAAGAAAATGAAATTTATCATAATGTTATTGATACAATGAAAGATTATATTACAAAAAATATAAATATAGAAGAAATAGACTATATATCTGGTGGTGAAAGAAGAGATTGGTTTTTCTCAAATATGATTGCCTATCTTTTAGATAAACCTCATATTTCTATTTATAAAGATTTATCAACTGTTATTAGTGATAGTAAATTTGAAAAATCAGAAACTGTAAATACTATTGAAAATAAAAAGGTTTTACATATTGCTGATTTAGTAACTGTTGCTTCTAGCTATATTAGAGCTTGGATACCTGCTATTAAAAATATCGGTGGACAAATGTGCTGGTCTTGTGTTGTTGTTGACCGTATGCAAGGTGGAAAAGAAAAAATTGAAGCTGAAGGTGTAAAAGCTTTTTCTTTAGTTAATGTTGATAATACATTATTTGAAACTGCTTATAAAAATAAGATTATTAATAAAAATCAATTAGAAATGCTAGAAAAATTCTTTGAAAATCCTGATGAAACAATGAAACAATTTTTAATCAATCATCCTGATTTTTTAGAAAATGCATTACATGCTGATGAAAAAACAGCTAAGAGAGCTAAACTTTTAGTTGATGGGAATTTATATGGGCTTAATTAATTAGCCTATTTTTATTATATTCATTTATGAAGTGATTTTCACTTCATAACACAAGTTACAAGAAAGAAGGATAATTATGAATACTGCTTTGCCAATAAAACGACCTGCTTTTATTATTTTTCCAGATAAAGATGGAACGCTAAATTTAGAAGATAAAAAATTAAACCCAGTATTTACACTAATTTCTATCATGAATGGTATGGTCATTCCAATAACCGGAAGGACCGTTGGCGATATTCATGAAAATCTAAAAGAAAATAACTTAAGAATACCGGAAATATTAATTGGTGATAATGGTGCTAATATCTATTCTACAAAGAAAAAGCAGTTTTTAATGAAAAAAAGGTTAGATCCTCAAAAAGTAAGGCAAGTTATAACGAATTTTATTGAAACAGCTAGAAATCCCCAAATGATTCGACTAACAGATGGAGAATTCATTTATGCTATTAATCATCCAGATGTCCATGAATATTATAGAAAAAATCCTACTGTAAAATATGGTGAAGATGTCACTAATTTATTAGAAATGATGTCAGAAATAACCAAAATCACATTAGCAGGTAGTAAAATAGAAATGGAAAATATGGCAAATTATGTCAAAGATTTAAACTTTTGGAGTGATATGGGTGCTACTAAGTTTCCAAATGCTAGTTATGAACATTATCGATTAGATGTCGCTGATAAAAACATTAATAAAGGTAATGCTGTAAAATTAATGGTTTCTATTTTACAACCTACTTTTGGATATATGTGTATTGGTAATGGAGAAAACGATATTCCCATGTTTAAGCAAGCTATTGATGACAACATGATGATTGGAATTATGGAAGATTCCCCACAAGCAGTAAAAGATGAAATGAAAGCTTATGTGGCTTCTAAAAAGAAACGGTAAAATTATCATTATTCCTAAGAATAAAGATAGAGCTAATAAATATATGTATCATTTTGCCAAACTTTTTCAACAAAATATGAGAACTGCTCATTTCTATTCAGGTAACAATCATGGAAATCAATTTAGACAATCGATTAAATTTAATCCACCTCCATTAGATATAAACTCTATAAATAATCATTCTGGAAATTCTAAAAAAAGAACTCCAAGAATAAAATAAAGTCTTACTATATTAGACAATAAAACTTGTATACATTTTGCATACAAGTTTTTTGTTATTCACAAAAAAATAATTGCAATAAATATTGCAACTATTCTTCTACTTTTTCAAACATATCTTTTCCAACTCCACATAAAGGACAAACCCAATCCTCTGGTAAATCTTCAAATTTTACTCCTTCTGCTTCATCATCATAAATATATCCACATGCCATACATCTATATTTCATTATTATCACCTCCATATTTACACCAGCATTATACCAACTAAATAGCAATTCGTAAATACTTTTTTAAAATTTATTTGATTTTATTATTTTTATCCATTTTTTCTTTTTTTATTCTATAAATTACAAACACTATAATTATAATAGAAAAAATAATATAAACAATAACAAACCATAGATTTTTTTCAATATTTTCAATAATATTATCATTACCTTGAGATTGCTCTTTTGGCTCCTCTTCCTGTTCCTCTAATATGGCATTCAATTTTTGAATATTTACTTGCTGTTCTTCATCCGCTATTTTTTGTTCTTCTTCATTTCTTCTATAAACATTTACCCTATATTGTTTTATTGTATATCCATTTTCAGCTATCACTTGAATATTTACTGCATTATCTCCATATTGTAGATTTTCTCCTCCTACTACTCCTACTTTTGCACTTTGTTTTTCTGGTATTGCTAAAATATTTAGATTCTCAGTTGTATTGGAAACAATGGCTTTATATTGATATATATCATTTGCAAATTCTGGCTCTATCATTACATTTTCAATTGCTAACGTTTCTAAATTGGCATTTGCTTTTTCTAAATCTGTTGTTTTCGTAACAGAAATGGTATATTGTGTTTTACTTGTTTTATCTGGTGAAGTAACTTCTATAACAATGGTATTTAATCCTTCTTTAAAATTTGTATTTCCTGTAATCATTACATTCGCATTTGTATTTTCTGGAATAGCTGTCACTTCTAATTGAGATAAATCTTCTGTTAAAAAATAATATCCTGTTATATCTGGTGAAAATATAGGTGTCATTCCCTCATGATTTAATCGTAGATTTTTTAATTTAGAATTATTACTAGTTACTTCACTTTCTTCTGAAATTTCAATCATTTCTGTTTGTGTTTCTTCATTTGCTATAATCTCAATTCCATCTGTAAAACTTTGTACTTGAACACCTTCAGCATTATAGAATTCTCCTTGAATGGCAATATATTCACTTTCAATTTCTTTTGCTTTAAATGTATATTTTACCAATTCACAATTTTGTTTTGGATTTTCTCCTCCTGTTTCATCATACCAAACCGTAATAATTTTATTTTCAACCACATTGGTATTTTCAGGTCCTGAAATATATTCTAATAATTTATTATTAAAATATATTTGAAGATCAAATGCTGCTACATTAATATTAGCTAAATTGATTGTAAAACTAAATTCTTCTCCATTTTCTATTTCTGTATTTGATACATTCAAATATATGCTATCTTGATTTTCATTTTGTACAGCAAAACTTTTTATACAATTTCCTAAAAGGATTAGTAAAAATACCAAACAAAAAACTATTTTTTTCAAAATGTATCCTCCTCATAATTTCTTTTTTCAGTTATTTTTCCATTAGTTCCTTTATTATTATTTTTTGAATTAATCGACGAATGTGCCGTGGAATAAATGTATAAATTCTTGGTTTTAAATAAATGAGGAAGCGCGAATAGCGAGAGGCTCGTTTATTTAAAACATAGAATTTATAATTTATGCAGCAAGCCGAGGAGATAATGAAAAAAATAATAATAAAGGAACTAATGGAAAAACTAAAAAAGAAATCTCTTAATTGTAAAATTCGTAAAATCATTGCACAATCTGCTTTAATCCCAGTATATGTCTTTGAATTAATAACAAATCTACAGATGTTGGTTTTTTTCCATTTTTATTGATATTGCCAGCTTTTTGAGATAAGAAATCTAATTCTTCTATTTCTAATATATGTCTTTGTAATTTTAATAAGTCTACACTATTAATTTTTCCATTCCCATCAACATCTCCATAAATAATGATTTCATATTCTGCTACCAATGTTTGTACATCTGTATTCGTAAAAATTTGAACTTTTGAACCAGTTCCTACCAAATCTTGATTTTGTAATATATTTCCTGCTTTATCTACAATTTGCACCTGATATTTTTCACTCACGAAAATATTTTCTAACAATTTTTCCACTGTTCTATTTTTTTCTTCAATACCACTCATTTCATTTCCATTCACTTGTATATTTACACTAAAGCTTAAATCCTCTTCTGCTATTTTTTCTATGACATTTACTTGTATTGTTTGGTTAATATCTTTATCTTCCTCTGAAAGGACTTGTATATTCGTATTTCCTAATTGAACTGCTGTAATAATTCCTGCATCATCTATAGTTGCAATATTCGTATTTTCAGACACATATTGCACTGTCTTATTATTCGCATCTTCTGGTTCAACATTGGTAAAAATTTGATATTGCTCCCCTTCTTGCAAAGTAATAGTTTCTACATTTACTTCTATTCCTGTAACTTTACTATATACCTCTATATTGATACTTGCTTGTACACCATTTGAAATTGCTCTTACAGTAATAGTCGCTTTTCCAGAAGATACACCATACAAATTCCCATTGCTATCTACTTTTACAATTTTTTCATTACTAGAACTATATTCCACTCTTTGGTCTTCTGCTTCTTTTGGATAAATTTCTATATTCAATTTGCTGATTTCATTTTTTTGAATAACCGGATTATCTACTGATACTTTGATTTCTTCTACTTCGATTTCTGGTAATTCTTCCACATAATTTTGAAATACATACCCTACAATTCCATTTTCTAAAATGACTCTGTCCCACAATTCTCCGCTTTGCTTTCCTTTTGCAATTCTTGTCATCGTTTCATTTTTAGAAACACTCGTTATTTTTTCATAACTTGTACTTGGACCACTTCTAACATTTAAAGTAGTTTCTACATTGGCATATACTTTCGTATTATCTTTTACATAATCAGAAGGATTAATAGCAGGACTTTCTTCTTGTATTTCAGGCATATGATTATATACCGGAATCACAAAATTAATATTCAAATCTAATAAATTACTATTCGCATATCCTTTATAAATAATATTGGATTCACTATATGGTGCCAATACATTTGTCATATATTGATGCCAAAAGAGTTCTCCATTGTTGGTATCATGCACATGGAATTTTTGTAAATAAATTGTGTTTTGCCCCATATTGATATAACTAGAACCAATAAAAATACCACCACCAGTAATCGCTCTTTCTTTGGTATTCCAAGGAATTAAATATTTTGTTTTTGTCTCTTCACTTGCTCCATTTCCATCTCTTGCATATTTTAATCCATTGATAATCGCTCCCATTGGTTCTGAAGAGCTGGTAGCGCCTATGTTGTAAAAATTATATAATCCTTCATATCCGGCTACTTTTCCACTAATCGAACTATGAGATAAAAATGGTCCTACTTCTTGTTTAATTCTAGAAGCTAAATGATAAGAACTTACTTTTGATTGAATACCTGCACTATATATTAAATCAGAATATTTTTTATTCATGGTTACTGTACTTCCACTTGATGTTAAGTAACTTACTGTTTGGTTATAAAATTCTGTACCATATAATATTTTTTCAATTCCATCAACAGAATTGCTACTACTATTAAAAGATAATTCTTCAAATTGGAAAATTCTTACTTCATTTAAGAAATTTCGTGGATCCATGGTGTATAACAATGATTGTTTTGAACAATCTACCCAACCGCTATCGACCTCTACATTGTATTCTCCCGGATTGGTATTTTTCCATCTATCATTATAAGATTTGGGTACTAAATTTTTTCCAAAGATATTTTCATTCTGAATTACATAATCCCAATCTAAATTTGTATATAAAGCTGTAAATGTCCAATTTGGATGATTCTTTTTTAGTTCTTCTAAATATGGCTGATAACTCTCTGGAAAATTTTCAATTCCATCAACCATTGTCGTCGCTTCTACATTTTTTTTACTAAATGCATATATGGTTAACAGAATAACGAAAATAATACATATACCATATCCCAAATTTTTCTTTATCATTTTTCACTCCTTTTATGTACGCATACATAAACTCTTTACTACAATCCAGCATAAGTACTTATGCTGGACTCCAGAAAAGAATTGATAAATATTTCGTATAATAAAGTTAGACTTTTATATTTTTACTGCCTTTACAATAATTCTTTTAGAAGAATCTGTTGTGCAAGTAATTAGCGTAACTTCTATTCTTCCATCTGTTTTTTGTGATAAACATTGTGTTTCATCTGGTTCTACTGTTTCTATTAAATATATTTTGTAAATTCCTTCATGAGCATTGTTATCTGTCAATGTAAACATATCTCCGATAGATAATTTTTTTAAATCATGAAACATGTTTTTTGTTATATAATTGTGTCCAGCAATACAAAAATTGCCTACCTCATTAGGATTACCTCCATAAAATTTTGTAACTGATACCCCTAATGCTTGGTTGCTATATTCAGAAATGACATAGGTTTCTAAGTCTATTTTTGGTATTTCTAATTTAGCAATTACAGAATATCCTTTATATGTTGTCAAAATATCGTTTTCTGCCTGATGAATACTTGTGTCTAGCGTTGTATTTTGGTCTTCTGATATTGTATTTTCTTCTTGCATTCCATTTCTTGTTTTTACATCATCTGTACTTACAAAACTTGTTTGTTGTTGTTCATCTACATTTTTTATTACTTTTACTAGTATCCATTGATTCGCAACTATAAAGATAATAATACATAAAATAATAGCCAATAATATGAAAATTAACTTGTTTTTTCTATCTTTTCTATCTTTCGTTTGCAACTTAAATTCCTTCTATCTATTCTTTTTCTTCATTATCATATATAAAGAAGTACTGACAACAGCTATCACAATAACAGCTATCGGAATATATAGATTCATACCTGTTTTTGGTAATTGTGTTGGTAAATTTTCTTCTGTTGTATTTGTCGTATTTTCTTCCTCTATGGTTCCTTCTGCTTCATTTTCTGGCGTTTCCTCTTCTGGTGGTATCGTCTCTGTATCTGTTACAGTCACTGTAAATGTATTTTCTGCAATAATAGCATCTGAAGAATCCCTATCAATTAATTTAAAGGTAAGTTTATATTCTCCTACTTTATCAAAGGTACCTCTAAGATTTAATACTTTATTGACATTTTGCCCACCAATTGCATATCCAGATGGGTCACCCCAACCACTATCAATTAGGTCATATTCTGTTTGCGCTTCATCTGTTCCTTTTAATTGCACATTTCCTCCATCAGGTGTTGTTGCATCTAGAATAATTCTAGCATGATCATAATTTTTTCCCATTGCAGATGTTAAGGAAAGTACCATTTCTTTTTCAACATTTACAATTGGTCCACCTGTATAAGATAAATCAAATTTGTAATCCTCATATCTTGGTTCTACCACAATGTTTTTCTCCAAAGCAGTCGTTATATCATCATAATTTTCACTAGCATCTGGATTTGCTAACCCTTCTGCTGTTACTGCTAAGTCTGTTGGATTTGATGTTATAATCCCTTCTTTTGCCTTAAAAGTTATACTCATGCTTTCTTTTGGATTTGTTCCTCCAGTTGAATCATAAAAAACCACTCTAACTCTTGTACCATTATCATTTGGAGTTCCTCCATCTGTTTCCACATATTCTAATAAATTGTTATCATATGCAATATCAAATGTATAAGCTCCTAATGGTTTTCCAAAAGTAATCATAAGCGTTACAGTATCTCCTGGATTTACCGTATCCTTATTAGTAGATATTTCTATATCATCTAATGCAGCCGCTTGCACTGAATTTGGATTGAATAGTAGTATAAAAGCAAATAAAATTGATAAAATAAGTAATGTATTGAATATTTTTTTCATTTTTTTCATTTCCTCCTTTTTTATTTTGTACTATTAGTATGTCTCTTTTTGATATTTTTATTAAATTTTGAAAAAGAAGAAATTTCCAATTGTAAAGTTGAGGGAAATCGGGGACGGACGAAAAGGGAAATCGGGGACGGACTCATTTTTCCCTTTTTATAAAATTTAATAATATATTTTTTAAGTTATTTAGGAAAAAAGGGAAAAATGAGTCCGTCCCCGATTTCCCTTTTCGTCCGTCCCCGATTTCCCTTTTCGTCCGTCCCCGATTTCCCTCAACTTTACAATTAGACATTTTTTCAGAAACTGTTGTATTTCTAAGCATTTTAGGATATAATTACATTTGTCGATTTTATCTATATTTAGAAGGTTTAAAATCATATTATAAATGGAGGTTTCATATCTATGAAAAAATTAGTGATTAAAGATTTATATAAGAATACAAATGAATATAAAGATAAAGAAATTACTTTAGAAGGTTGGGTAAGAACGATTCGTGATTCTAAAACTTTTGGATTTATTGAATTAAATGATGGTTCTTTTTTCAAAAATGTACAAATTGTATTTAGTGATAAATTAGAAAACTTTGCTGAAATTGCGAAATTATCTATTAGTTCTTCTATAAAAGTGACTGGTACTTTTGTCATTACTGAAAATGCGAAACAACCTTTTGAAATTCAAGCAACCAAAATAGAAATTCTAAATTTATGTGATTTAGAATATCCACTTCAAAAGAAGAGACATTCTTTTGAATATTTAAGAACAATTTCACATCTTCGTCCTAGAACCAATACTTTTAATGCTGTATTTAGAGTTAGAAGTGTATTTGCATATGCTATTCACAAATTTTTCCAAGAAAGAGGATTTGTCTATGTACATACGCCTATTTTGACTTCTAGTGATGCTGAAGGTGCTGGAGAAATGTTTAATGTTAATTCTTTTGATCTTGCCAATGTTCCAAAAACAGAAGATGGACAAGTAGATTATTCAAAAGACTTTTTTGGAAAACCTGCACATCTTACAGTAAGTGGACAATTAAATGTAGAAACTTATGCTACAGCTTTTAGAAATGTATACACTTTTGGACCAACATTTAGAGCTGAAAATTCTAATACAGTAAAGCATGCCGCAGAATTCTGGATGATTGAGCCTGAAATCTGTTTTGCAGATTTAAATGATGATATGGACTTAGCAGAAGAAATGCTTAAATATACATTTTCTTATGTATTAGAACATTGTAAGGAAGAAATGGAATTCTTTAATAATTTTGTTGATAAAGGATTATTAGAAAGATTAAATAATGTTATTCATTCTGATTTTGCTAGAATTTCTTATACAGATGCCATCAAAGAATTAGAAAAGGCAAATGATAAATTTGAATTTAAAGTATCTTGGGGTGTTGATTTACAAACAGAACATGAAAGATATCTTTGTGAACAAGTTTTCCAAAAACCTGTATTTGTAACAGATTATCCAATGGATATTAAAGCCTTTTATATGAAACAAAATCCAGATGGAAAAACGGTTGCAGCAGCTGACTTGTTAGCTCCTGGTATTGGAGAAATTATTGGTGGTAGCCAAAGAGAAGAAAATTATGATAAATTAGTATCTAGAATGAAAGAACTACATATGGATATTGATAGTTACAACTGGTACTTGGATTTAAGAAAATATGGAAGTTGTGACCATGCTGGTTTCGGTCTAGGGTTTGAAAGAGCGATTATGTATTTAACTGGTATGCAAAATATTCGTGATGTGATTTCTTTCCCTAGAACACCTAAAAATTGTGAATTTTAACTTGTTATATGAAAGTATACATATAACATATCAACTTTTATATGTATACTTTCTGATTTTAATATTTTTAATGTATTTATAATATCAATAATTTTTTTTATTTCTAAATCTATCTTTTTTTATAATTTGTTTTTTTATATTCAGATTTATCGTTATATTACTTGTAAATTTTTTTCTTTTTTTTACTATTTTAGTAGTTATAATTTCTATAAAAAGTAAAAAAACAATGATGATTATAATGATAAAATTAAATCTTATTTCTTTCTTTTTTACATTTCTTTTCTTATCTCTTTTTTTCATTTATATATATTTTCTCCTTTGTTGAAGATTATATTTTTTAAATCTTAAATTTGTATTTTTATTATATCTTTAGTGCAACATTTTTGCAAGTATTTTTAAGTGCATATTTCATTACTTTTTAATTGTAAAATATTTGTAATAACGATATTTGTTTTGATTGGTGGTGATAAAATTGCAAAAATTAAAAATTCCAAGAAATCATAGTGGTATCACTAAAACTTTGAGATTACCAGAAAATTTGATTAATGATATTCAGATCTTAGCAGATTTAAAAAATATCTCCTTTAATAAGACAGTTATTGAACTACTAGATTTTTCTCTTAAAAATTTAGATGATGATGATAAAAAATTGATTGAAAAGAAACGAAAAGAACTTACGAAAAGTAATTTAATTGATTAATATTTCAATTAGAAAAACAATATTGTCCGAAAGCCGATATCTATTAGTTTACCGGCTTTTATCTATTTCTCCCCCCCTTCTTTATTTTATGTTTACTTTCTATTTCTTTTATGATATAATCTTTGTTGCAATTAATAACAATGTTATAGGTAGAAGAAAGGAGAACCCTATGTTAATTTACAATCTAAACTTTTCCATTGCAAAGGAAAACCGGCAACAATTAGGTACTGTAACTGTTACCAAAAAAGGTGAATTGAAGGTAAGTCCTAATATTGTGAAAACTCTAACAACAGATGAACTCGCTGATCTTTCTCGGCGGGCATTAGACGCTTTCTCTGTGTTAAAAACCGGAAAAGTTGATAAAGGAATGTTCAGTTTTTCTTTCATTCCAAGATATGACAGAACTTCTGTGTTATACTTTTATATGGGTAACAAACGATGCATCGGATACATTCTAAAAAAGAACTATCATCTTAATTTTGAAGGTGATGTCCCTGCATGTATTCGTGCTCTTTGTATGAAAGAACTGAATGAGAAAAAAATCCGTTATTATTATAACGGCTCCTATCATAATTAGATTGCAAGAAAAACGGTGCCCTAACGGTCACCGCTTTTCTATTCTGCTTAATATTGTCTTCCCCAAACTACCATCTTCGTTGCTGGTTTGCCACAACATACACAAGTATCACCTAACTGCTCTTGTTCAAAAGGCATACATCTAGATGGTGCTCCTGTTTCCTCTTTTACTTTATCTTCACATTCTTGGCTTCCACACCACATCGTTTTTACAAATCCCTGATTTTCTTCTAAGTTTTTCTTTAATTCCTCCATATTGTGTGCAACCGTTGTTTTTTCTTCCATTCTCTTTTTACATACATCATACATAGATGTTTGTATATCTTTTAATAATTCATCTAATTTTTCTTCTATTTCTTCTAATTTTACAGAAATCTTTTCTGATGTATCTCTTCTAACTAAAACCGCTTCTCCATTTTCTATATCTCTAGGTCCCATTTCAATTCTAACTGGTACCCCTCTCATTTCCCAATCATTAAATTTATATCCTACAGAATAATTATCTCTATCATCTAGCTTCATTCTAAATTTTTTACTTAATCTATCATTTAATTTGTTAGCTTCTTCTAGCACACCTTCTTTTTGTTGTGCAATTGGTACAATCACTGCTTGAATTGGTGCAACAAGTGGTGGCAATTTTAGTCCTCTGTTATCTCCATGAGCCATAATCACTGCGCCAATTAATCTTGTACTAATACCCCATGATGTTTGATATGCATATTCTTGATCTCCATTTTTATTTTGGAATTTTACATCAAATGGTTTTGTAAAGTTTTGACCAAAATAGTGTGAAGTTCCTCCTTGTAAAGCTCTACCATCATGCATCAACGTTTCTACAGTATAGGTTGCTTCAGCTCCTGCAAATTGTTCTTTTTTTGTTTTTTGTCCTTTTAATACTGGTATTGCCAATAAATTTTCTATAATATCTGCATATACCTCTAGCATATCCATTGTAAATTGTTTTGCTTCTTCAGCAGTTTCATGAATGGTGTGCCCTTCTTGCCATAAAAATTCTCTTGAACGTAAAAATGGTCTGGTTTCTTTCTCCCATCTTAATACACTACACCATTGATTGTATAAAAATGGTAAATCTCTCCATGAACTTAGCCATTTTGAGTACATAGTAGAAAAGATAGTTTCTGATGTAGGTCTTACACATAATCTTTCTTCTAATTCTTCTCCTCCACCCATAGTTACCCAAGCAACTTCTGGTGCAAATCCTTCTACATGATCTTTTTCCTTATTTAGCAAACTTTCTGGAATTAATACTGGCATAGAAATATTTTTTACTCCATGCTCTTTAAATTTTTCATCTGCATATTTTTGGATATTTTCCCATATAGCATATCCATAAGGTCTAATAGCAATAAATCCTTTTACATCTGTATAGTCTGCTAACTCTGCTTTCAACACAATGTCTGTATACCATTGTGGAAAATTTTCATCTATTTTGGTAATATCTTTTACAAATTGTTTATCATTTTTCATTATTCAAATCTCTCCTCATATTAAAATTTTATTTTTCTAAATTATTCTCCCCTTCCCTTTCGGGCATTGGAGCCTCTTGTTTACTATGAGATTCATTAATATCTTCTGTATTCACTGTATCTGTACTTTCCATATCACCAGTTTCAGTACAAACATTGTCATTGCCAAGATTTTCAATTTCATTATTTGTATCTTCTTCATTTTGTACCAAATCATCGATTACAATTTGTTGATTACTATCTAGCTTATATCTTGGTAATTCTGGTAAGTCTTTTAATGAGCTATATCCAAACATTTTTAAAAATTCATCTGTTGTTTTATATGTCATTGGTTTTCCAGGTAAATCTGCTTTTCCTGCCTCTTCTATTAATCCATATTCTAGCAATTTATATACACAAGCATCTGCTGATACCCCTCTAATAGCTTCGATTTCTGCTCTTGTAATTCTAGGATTATATGCAATAATCGATAAAGTTTCTAATGCTGCCGTGGATAAGTTTGGTTTTGTTCTCCTATCTAGAATTGGATATATATATTCATATAATTCTTTTTTGGTTGCTAATTGATAACCATCTTCTACTTGAATAATCTCTATTCCTCGATTATTTGCTTTATAATCGTCTTGCATGCTTTTGATGATTGTACTGATTTCTTCTTCGTTTTTTTCTAAAACCAATATCAATTCACTTAATTTTACAATTCTTCCTGCTGCAAATAGTATGGCTTCAATAATTGCTTTTGATTTTTCTATTTCCATATACTCTCCTACTTTTTTCTTGAATTCACTATATATTATGTCAAAAAAAGCTTGTTGTGTCAAGGGTTTTAAAGGATTTTATGTAACTTTACTTGTATATCGCCAGACATATTTCTATATTTTACTCTCAATTTTTTCTTGCACATTTTCATTTTATATGCTAATATAATAAAAAATACTAAGGAGGTAATTCCTATGAGTGAAGATAAAAAAATAGAAATTGTATCAGGTGATGAAAATGATTTAGATATATCTCCTGTACATGACCATATTAGCCCAATAAAGCCTAAAAATACGGATGATAAAAAGCCTAAAAACATTGTTATTCCTAAAGAAAAAAAAGAAGAAGACAAGGAATAATTTAAAATTTTGTTATAACATAAAAGATGATTATGCTAAAATACAACTTTATTTTGTATTTTAATATAATCATCTTTTTAATAATGATAAAAATATATCTTTTGACTATTTTACAAAATCCTTGTATAATGATATAGATTATGTTTATCTTAATAGTATATATGAAAGGAACTTATCAATATGAATACTCGCTATATATCTAAACTAGAATTTCATAAAGTATTAGAAAATTTAAGTATGTATTGTTCTACTAATTTAGGAAAAAAACTTGCTCTTAATTTGCAAATATATCATGATGTTAATATTGTAAAGCAAAAATTAGATGAAACTGAAGAAGCTGTAAACTTAATGTATAAAAATTCAGTTCCTTCTTTTTATGATATCCAAGATATTCATATCTATTTAATCAATTTAGAAAGTTCTCAAAGTTTAACAATAAAAGGATTATTAGATTTGAATACTATTTTTCTATGTGCTAAAAATTTAAAATCTTACTTTTCAAAAGACTATATTGAAAAAGATGAATTTCCAATTCTAGAAGATTTATTCTCTGGTTTATATACCAATGAAGGAGTCATTTCTAAGATTTCCTCTTCTATCATTGATGAAAATACCATAGATGATAAAGCTTCTCCAGAATTGCAAAAAATTAGAAAGAAAATTAGGAACTTAGAACAAGATATTCGTTCTAAATTGAATTCGATGATTCACTCTTCTTCTTTTTCTAAATATGTACAAGAAAATGTAATAACGATTCGAAATGACAGATTTGTGATTCCAATCAAAGAAGAATACAGAAGTCAAGTAAAAGGATTTGTACATGATGTTTCTAATGCTGGTTCTACTTTATTTATAGAACCTATCTCTATATTTGAATTAAACAATGAAATTAACCAATTACGATTAGAGGAAGAAGTCGAAATTGAGAAAATATTGCAACAATTAACATCCCTTTTCTATCCCTATATAGAAGAATTAAAAACAGATGTGGAAGTCATTGGTGCTTTAGACTTTATATTCGCAAAAGCCAAGTATTCTAAAGCAATTTCAGGAATCACACCAATTATTAATACCAAAAAAGAAATTCATTTCATCAATGCTAGACATCCTTTAATTGATCAAAATAAAGTTGTTCCTATTTCTATAGAACTTGGAAAAGATTTTTCCACATTATTAATTACTGGTCCGAATACTGGTGGAAAAACAGTTACACTAAAAACCGTTGGGTTACTTATTTGTATGGCTTGTAGCGGATTAAATATTCCAGCTGATGAAAAGTCTAGTATTTTTGTATTTGAACATATCTTTGCAGATATTGGTGATGACCAAAGTATTGCTGATTCTTTAAGTACCTTTTCTTCTCATATGACCAATATTGTAGATATCACTAAACATGCAAATGAAAATTCTTTGATTTTAGTAGATGAATTAGGTTCTGGAACTGATCCAGTAGAAGGTGCGAATTTAGCCATTTCTATCCTAGACTATTTTAAAACATTAGGCAGTCTTACCATTGCCACTACCCATTATCAAGAATTAAAAAAATATGCGATGACCACTTCTGGGTTTGAAAATGCTTCTGTTGAATTTGATGTTGAAACCTTATCTCCAACATATAAGTTATTGATTGGCGTTCCTGGAAAAAGTAATGCTTTTGAAATTAGTAAAAAATTAGGTTTAGATACATCGATTATTCAAAAAGCAAAAGAACTTATGTCTTCAAATGATATCACTTTCGAGGAACTTTTAAAAAATATCTATGTTGATAAACAATCAATTGAGAATGAAAAGGCGAAAATTTTAGCAGATTCTAAACAAATTAATATATTGAAAGAAAAATTGCAAAGAGAAAATCTTGAAAAAGAAAAGCAAGAAAAAGAAATCATTAATAACGCAAAAATAAAAGCTAGAACGATTCTATTAGAAGCAAAAGAAGATGCTAATGAAATTATAAAAAAATTATCAAATGTAAAAGATTCTAAAGAGATTTATACTTTAAGAAATTCTTTAAATAAAAAAATTAAAGATATCCAATTAGAAACAAATGATTCCCAAAATACTTCTAATGCCAATTCTCTTTCTAAAGAAGAAGTTCAACCTGGAAAAGAAGTTTTTGTTACTTCTCTAAATCAAAATGGACTTGTACTTTCTAATGTTTCTAGAAACAATGAAGTTCAAATACAAATTGGTAGTATGAAAATGAATGTAAAATTAGATGTTTTACAAGAACCTAAGAATAATTCTTCTAACTCTTCTAAAACAATAAATACTTCTTCTCACATTTCTAAAAGTAGAAATATTAGACCAGAAATCAATGTGATTGGTATGAATGTGGAAGAAGCCAATTTTGTCATTGATAAATTTCTAGATGATTGCGCTTTAGCAAAATTAGAAACTGTTAGAATTATTCATGGAAAAGGTACTGGAAAATTAAAGAATGGTATTCATCAATTTTTAAAAAACAATTCACATGTAAAATCTTTTCGACTAGGTACTTTTGGTGAAGGTGAAATGGGTGTAACGGTTGTTACATTAAGATAATATAAAAGTTGACTTTTCTATTCAATGAACAAGCGAATATTATAAATAATTTTTGAAATTCTCGGCTACCCTACATTACGTTTAACAAATTCTAAAAAGAAAACCATAACAATACCCGGAAACAGGACCCTTTATGGTTTTCTTTTAAGAATTTATAAAACTATTTCGGTCGCATTCGAATTGTCCAAAATTATTTATAATATTCGCTTGTTTAATAAATAAATTCAAACTATTATTCTGACAAAAGATAATTAGACTTTATTTCTTTTTGCCTTTATCTTTGCTTTCATCTAATTTCTTTTTGGATAAATCTTTTTCAAATTTAGTTGTTATTCCAAACAAAGTTAATAAATATACTAATATTACCATTGGAATAGTCAATCTTCCGATTGGTATTCTTGTAATTGCTATAATACTAAATAGTAATATTTGAGCCAATGCCATAATTCCTATGCTTTTTGCAAGTACCTTTACTATGCTAAGTTTATAATAACGAATGCCTAAATAAATTAATACAATAATAACTGCAATTGCAAATGGAATCACATATGGTTTTATAATATCTCTACCTCTTGTATGTCCAATATCTTCTACTGTTGTATCTTCTGCTGTTAATTCTGTTCCATATTTTTCATTGATTTTAGTTATTAAATTACTTTTTTGTTCATCTGATATAGAAGTCGTTGTAATAGATACAGAATCTTCAAAAACTTCTACTTTTTGTATCATAACTTTTTGACTTCCAAATACTTCATTTGTGATTTGTCTAATATCAGATATATTAAATTCTGTTTTTAAATATAATTCTACTCTTTGTGTATCTTGATATTTTAAATCAAAGTTAAGTCCTTTTACAGCAATCATGACAATTCCTGCTATGATTACCAATACAATTAATATAATTTTTAGTTGCTTACTTTTTATGAATTGTTTCATCTGTAAATACCTCCTATTTTTCTGCTCTTACTTTTAACATTGTTGCTGTAATTAAATAATTATATAAGGCAATTAAAGCAATTCCCCAGAACATTACCATTCCAAAACTACTGATTGTTGTCCAACTGATAAAGCAAAATACAATAACAGATATACAAATTGGTATTAATTTCATAAAGAATTCTTTGTAACTTTCCTTTATTCCTTCTTTTACAGTTGCTAATTTTTTACTATCTTCACTTTTCTTGATAGTTGATAATATTTTATTAATAAATATATAATTTAATATAATCGTTACTATGATACCTACAATTCCTTGAATAGAAACACTTACATTTGTATATCGAATAACTAATAAGTATAAACTAATTAATCCGATAAATGCAATTGCTGATAACAATCCATTAACTTTATATCTTATAATAAATATAATAAATCCTATTAAAAGAACAATTCCAACAGCTAATGCTAAATATGCAATATGTGTATTGGTTATATCTGATAATATATATTCATTTGACTCAATATCATATTGTATTGGTAAATTTCCTGAATCTAATACACTTGCTATTGATGAAGCTTGTGATATATTGTCTTGTAATGTATCTACATCTGTTGTAGCACTTCCCATTGATAATTGTAATTTACCATTTTCGATTGGTTCATCAAAACTAGTTGTCATAATTTCTTCATCATCAATTTTCATCGTTATTTCTTTTGTTGTTGATTCTGTTGAATCTTCTGTTGCATCTGTTTCAGTTGAAGTTGTATCATCTGTTGTATTTTCTTCAGTTGTTGTATTATCTGCAGTTGTGTTTTCCGCTTCTGTATTTGTTGTATTTTCAGTAGTTGTATTGGTATCTTCTGATGTTGTATTGGTTGTGTCTTCATCACCTTTTACATAGGTCTTACTAATTTCTGCTAGCTTTTTACTACCTTCTTTATTAAATTCAACATTTAAATACACAGTTGTTCCACTAGATGTTGAAGAAGCTGAACCATACATAACATTTACTAATTTGATATCACTATTATCCATTAATACTTCTTTTGTATCTGCATCAATAATTTCAAACTTTCCAACAGTATTCATATTACTTACAAAAGTATCTGTATTTTCATTTTCTGGTATTTGAACTAAAATATCCCCTGTTTCATTATCTACAGAAATTTCATATTCTCCTACACCTTGTGATTCTAATCTTTCACTAATAATTTTTTTTGATTTTTCATAATTTTCTACTGTTAAGAGATCTTCACTATTATTTGGTACACTTTCCTTTGTATATCCATTTTCTGCTAACTGTTCATCTGTCATTTCCTCGTCTGTTTCCACTTCATTTCCATTAGCATCTTTTATAACATCTGTACTTTCTTTATTTACTGATAATCTTACATATCTAGCACCATCTAAATCCATATCTAATGCATAATCTCTTACTCGATTTTCCATTCTATTTTGTACTTGTGTATATACTCCAAAAAATGAAACCATTGTTATTAAGATAATTAATACAATCATTGTGATTATTTTTATTTTTTTCATTGTTCTCTTTCCTTTCTTTATTGTTTTTATTATATAAAAAACACTTGCTTTTATTTTAAGTCTTCATGTTCTCTTTTTTTATAATAATTTTGTATTATTAATAATTAGTTCAAACCAAATTTTTAAATATTTTGCTGCATATTTACTCATCATCGTTCTATCCATAAAGATTTCAAAATAATCTAAAACTGGACATAATTTCGTATCTATTGTTAAATTAAATACCACTTTTCGTTCTTCTGCATTTAATACTAAATTGGCATTGGTTACAGCATAATTTACTCTATCGTGAATATCAAAAGTTGATAAATTTTGATTTGTCACTCTATCTCTATGCACATCTGATTTATCTGCTAATATTAAAGCTGCTGATATATCACTTACCGCTGTTCCTGTCTTTTCATCATGATTACCAATTGCCATCATAATTTCTGTTCTTTCTTGTACTGGCATCCCCATATCTTTTAAAATATTAAATGCCATAATTGCTCCACTATGTGCATGGTCCACTCGATTTACACAATTTCCGATATCATGTAAATATCCTGCAATTTTTGCTAATTCTATTGTTCTTTCTGGATATCCCAATTTTTCTAAAATATCTCCCGCTCTTTTTGAAACGATAGAAATATGTCTATGACTATGTTCTGTATATCCGAAGACCATCTAATTGTTTTTGTGCTCCTAGAATTAAGGCTTCCACCTCTTCGTTTTTTCTAACATCTTCTAAAGTAATCATTCATATCCTCCTTATCGTTAGTCTTTATAGATTTTATATTAAATTAAAAAAAATATCAACTGTTTTTGGTAATAATCACGAAAAAACTATATCTTTATCTGACATTTTTTTACACAACTTTACCATAAATAAATCTTAAAGTTATGATTCTAAGTTTTTTTTGCTTTTTTCTTTATTGTATAGTATGATATATATATATTTTTTTATTAACATCTTGTACATCGAAATCTTTAATTTCGTTAATGTGTGCTTTTTTTATAAATATTGAAATAATTTTTTGGAGGAAACTATGATAAACAATATACCTGAATTTTTATATCATCTTTTAATAGAACAATATGGAGAACATTTAACAAATACTATTTTGGAAGGTTATTCACAAAAAAGACCATTAACTTTGAGAGCCAATACTTTAAAAACAAGCATTACAAATATAAAATCTGTTTTTGATAATTTACATTTTGCATATAAGGAAATCAGTTGGTATCAAGATGCTTTGATGATGGAAAATATCTCTGAAGAACAAATTAAAAATTTAAAAATCTATCAAAGTGGAGAAATTTACTTACAAAGTTTGTCTTCTATGATACCACCACTTGTCCTATATCCTAAAGAAGATGAAAACATTCTAGATATGGCTGCTGCTCCTGGTGGTAAAACGACACAAATGTTGGCCCTTTCTCAAAATAAAGCATTTATAACTGCTTGTGAAAAAAATAAAATTCGAGCAGAAAGATTACAATATAACCTTAACAAGCAAGGCGCTAATAGAGTAAATGTGATGATAAAAGATGCAAGACAATTGGATGATTTCTTTTCTTTTGATAAAATTCTTCTAGATGCTCCTTGTAGTGGTAGCGGAACGATTTCTATTTTTGATAAAAAATTAGAAACTACTTTTACAGAAGATTTGGTAAATCGTTCTTCAAAAGTACAAGCTGCTTTATTAAAAAAGGCTATTACTTTATTAAAACCTGGTCATGAAATGGTATATTCTACTTGCTCTATTTTGGCTAAGGAAAATGAAAATATTTTACAAAAATTTATAGATTTAAAACAGATTGAAATCTTGCCAATAGATGTATCTAAATTCACAGATGCCATTTTATTACCAACTTCTATTGAGGGAACTTTATGCATTTGCCCATCTGATTTGTATGAAGGTTTTTTCGTGGCTAAATTGAGAAAATTATAAATTAAGTATTATTAAGTATTATATTTTTTTTAACTGCTTAAATATGAAAAAGCTCTCATACAATAAAAGCTACTAATCCTGTCAAAGTCTCGTCTTTAGCAGATTAGTAGCTTGTTTTTTTATGTTGACTATGGTATAATGACTTCGTCACAATTTCGAAGAGGCAAATGCCTCAATATCTAACTATTTAAGGAGGATTTTTTATGAGTAACAACTCAAATGGAACATCTAAGTTGGCATTATTACGCCAGAAGAGACGTATCCAAAAAACAAATGAAGATGTGGACATTGAAAAAGCAATTGACGGATTTGCTATGTCAATTGATACTCAAAAACTAATGGCAGATATTGCACAAAATTCTGCTTTAGTCAATTTGATTATTGATCGTAGCTATTCAATGAGTGGAACTCCCTCAGCAATTGCACGGGAACTAAACGAATTTGCTATGAGACAAGCTGGAAAGCTTTATGAAACAAAGCTTTCTATTACAATGTTCAACAGTGAGGTAACCTCACTCTTTCAAAACGTAACCTGTAAACAATTCAGAATTTCCCCTTGGGAATGCTACAATGATACCAATATTTTGGACGCATTAGTAGCTGCTATTACTGCAGTACAAAAAACAGATGCCAATCACAAATTGCATCTGGTAATAACAGATGGACAAAACATTCACAGTGAGCATTCACCAGAAGAAGTCCGAAAATTGATTCATCAAAGAATTCAGAATGGCGAGCATATATTCTTATTGTACAATGACGAATATAACAACTCCCAAGAGACTTCTAAAGCATATGCTGAAAAACTTGGAATACCTGTTAACAATGCCGTAAATTTCAATCGCACTGGAGATGGTATCAAAATCATTTTTCAAGCAATTGAAACTTTATTGGATGGTCTTCGTTCCACTGGTACTGTTCCAAAAGATTGGGCTAAAGCAATCATCGCCCATAATACTAACCCATTAGGGGTTAAGGCAAGAGAAACTAAGTATCTTGAATAATAAACAACTAGAGCACTACGCAAGAATACAGATATCTTAGTAGTGCTCTAAAAATTATTAGGAACTGGAGGGATATGAATGAATCCTTACGAGGTTTTATGTGTTGAAAGAGATGCTAATGAAAAAACTATTAAGGCTGCATACAGAGAACTTGCACGGAAATGGCATCCAGATTCACTACAAGATGAAGAAGCTATGCAACATGCTAAAAAGAAAATGCAAGAAATAAATGAAGCTTTTGACATCTTAAAAGATCCAGAAAAGCGAGCAAAATATGATAAAGAACATCCTGTCAATATTTATTCCTATTATGCTAAAAAATCTCAAAATAATATGCAGAAAAATGAATCTTCTTCTGATATTGAACAGGAAAAGATGCGTCAATCTATTTTGCAATTTTTAAATGTAGAATATACGCATAAAGATGAGATATTGGAGATGTTTCAAGAACTTGCTACTGGCGCACTGCAAAATGATTTTACAGAGGAGGAATATGGGGATATGCTTTCCTTAATATTGGAAGAACAAAAGGATTGTATTTCCAATATTCAAAAAATTATGGAGGTAGCAAAGAAAAAGAAACTCAAAGGACTTGAAGCTGTTTTTATAAAAGCACAAGCAGTAATTGATGAATTGGTTTCAAAAGAAGTCGAAACGCCTAAATCCTTAACTCAAGCTCATGAAAAAGAAGAAACCAAGAGACTAACTGAAAAAATCCATACTCTCATGAATACTCTTGGTGAAAGAATGAAAAGTGTAACAGAATTTAATCTGTTAAATAAGACTTGGGAATTCCGAAATGACCATCAGTTACAATCAATGATTAAGTCTCAAAACCGATTGGTTACTAAACTTTTAAAAGATATACAATGGATTCAAGAAACTGCAACTTCACGAAATATTGAAATTGAAACCATTACAATTCCTGAAACTTCTTATTGGAAAGAAGAAGTTTCCATAGAAGAATGCAAAAAACGTGTTATGAACTGTAAAAACATTCTAAACATGAATTTACAAGAACTTCGTGAAGAATTTTGGAAGAAAAAATGTGCCTATTATAAGACGCCAGAAGGAAAAACAATTTTTAAGGGTTTTTCAGATATCTTTGCGCATTATAAAGGAACATTTATCGTTCCGCCATATGTAAGTGGCATTGAAGATAATGCCTTCCATTGGTTGGATAATATTCAGACAATATCCATCCCTGCACACTTGATTGATTCTTTTAGCAGAATCAGATTACCATCATCAAGTTTTTTGAAAACGCTCATTTTTACTTATGGCAATAATGGTGAAACATCTAAAACAGTCAGTATTGCAAAAATTAATGCAGATATACTTACTCGAAAAGACAAGTATATTTGCATATATAACAACTATTTTGGAAGAACTTTTGCACTGATTGATGAGCAGCACATTTATGTTTATGATGATAAAAAGCTATTTCGATTATCTGGTGCGAATAGCCAAGATGAATTACAAGAAATCAGTCCTTTATGGAGTCCTTACTCTAAATGGAAAGGGTATCAACTACAAATTCATACATGGGCACAAGTAGCAAAAAAACTACCTAAACCAGAATTTATGCAAAACTTTCCCACTTCCGAGGAATCCATACAAAAATGGCTTGCTTTGGAAAAGCCAAATTTTTATCATGCATATGCAATGGCTGAAGAAAGTTTAAAGCCAAGAGTGCTTCGTTTATACCTTGCACTTGGTGCTGTTAATGGAGATGTATGCTATAAACAAGCAGAAGAACTTATTTCACAGCTTGATGTACGCACTATGTATCGCTCAAGACTGGAACGGTTTCCTAATGAAAAATTTGAAGACGAAGACCCCATGTTTCATGTTCCGAAATCAGCTGTTGATTTGGTTCAAAAAAATCTACACAATCAAGAATTTTTGCCATATGTTTTTGCATTTTTAGAAGGTTTTCCTTTGTTTTACGCTGAAGCTAAAAAATCGAGCATAAAGCTTTCGCCTGAATTTATCATAGCAACTGCACCTCAATATATTTTCTATGAAAAAGTTGAAACAAATGCTTTTGTAAAGCAACTTTTAGCAGTTGAACAAAATATCTATAAGAGAATAGCAGACTACATTCTTCGTCTGTATAAGATTCAAAAAAGATATCCTGATAAGCATATTTTGAGAACACTTGATATGGATACACATGCTACTATGCATTACCGTTTTTTAGATTTGAAAGAATTAGAATCTTATCTTATGTTTAAAGATGCTTTTATGGTGAAAGATCCTTCCAAAAAATCTAATTACTATTATGGTGTAGAAGCAGAAAATGTATTTTTATCTCCAAATTGTCATGCAATCGAAATCGTAGATAACGAAAATAATCAAATTGCTATCGTGATTTTAAATTTGTTTGAATTAGGAGAATTGTTTGCTGATATCATGGAATGTGAGAATAAAAGTGTTGAGGTATTGGAAACCATCCGAAGAGCTTTAATCGATCAAAAAAATTGCAATTCTGCAGTTACATCTATTTCTATTGGCATGAATGAAGCTCCACGCACAACTCGCTATAATCAATGGCGTCCTGTTGTGGAAAATGCAACTGTTGATTGGCTTAAAAATTGTACCTGGAAGAAATTTGAATATCGATTTACTTGTCGTATTCTTGGTAGTTCTAAAAAAGCCTACCGGGTTCGTTTTATGGTAGATGGAAGAGGTCAATATTTTGATTCTCCCCACCCATGGGATGATCCTAAAAAGCGCCGTAATAGACGATTTTATTATTAAAAAAAGTAAAATGGTGTCCTATTTTAGGGCACCATCTTACTTTTTTAAAATTCTCGGATAATTACCTTACTTTTACTGCTACATAAATTGCTTTCACTTCTGACATATCCGTATAACCTCCTATGGTAATTCTATCTGGTTGCGTTTTATAAAGATATGCAGCTGTTACAGTAACATCTTTTGACCAATCATAGCCAATACAATTATCCCAGTTAAGATTAGGATTCTCCCCGTAGAGGATATCCCATCCTTTCTCTACGGCTTCTCGAGTCAATCGAGCCATACGCGAATTACTTTCAAGTGGATATCTTTGTGCAATCTCATCACTTGTAAGTATCCTTGCATTATGAAGAAACATTCCTCCATAACTACTTTCCCATTCAGCCATTTTTCTTTTCCTCCTTAACAATTCTGTTTACGAGTTCTTAGTAAATTTGCATTCTTAATATCCCTCCTATTACAGTACTTATTGTTAATAGTTCATAAAACTTGCGACTTGCAAGTTAATTTAATTATGTAAGTATTATATCATACTCTAATAAAAAAGAAAACAACTTATAAACTTTATAGTTCATAAGCTGTTATTGCTTGGAGCAGGTAGTGGGAATCGAACCCACGTCATCAGCTTGGAAGGCTGAGGTTCTACCATTGAACTACACCTGCATGACTCTTGACATTTATAAATTATACTGGTTTTTCTTTTTCTTGTCAATAGTTTTTAAAAAAATTTGTAAATTTTATCTGTTTTTTATTTACAAATTCCTCTAACTAATATACAATAACTTTGTGAAAAAATCACTTTTTATATAATAAAAAAAGTAAAAAATGGTAACACTAAGAAAAAATTTTGGAGGTAACAAATGAAAAATATAAATGAATTAAATTATAAAGATTTAAAATTTTCTTGTAATCCAAATGTCTTTAAATTTGAAACCACAGAAGAGTTGGAACCTATACAAGAAGGTATTGGACAAGATAGAGGTATAAAGGCTTTAGAATTTGGAATACAAGTTGATGTAAAAGGATATAACCTATATCTAGAAGGTCCTAGTGGTGTAGGAAAGACTATGTATACCAAAAATTATTTAGAAAAAATTGCAGCTAAAAAGAAAGTTCCTTCTGATTGGTGTTATATATATAATTTTGAAAATCCAAATGAACCAATTGCCGTTGAATTACCAGCAGGTCATGGAAAAGAATTTCAAGAAGCCATGGATGGGTTTATCAAAGAAATCAAAAAAGATATCAAAAAGACCTTTAATGCAGATGACTTTGAAAAAGAAAAAGCTTTAATCAAACAAGAATATGAAACAAAAAGAGCTGCTTTGTTAGAAAAGTTAAACACAGATGCCAAAAAATATAATTTTGCTGTAAAATCTGCACAAAATGGTATCTATATGACCCCTATGGTAGATGGAAAGCCAATAGAAGAAGAAGAATTTGATAAATTAGATGAAACTATTAGACAAGAATATGAGCAAAACTCTTTAATTGTGCAAGAACAAATTATGAATGTGATTGGGCAAATAAAAGAAATTGAAAGACAATCTGATAAAAAAATATCAGAATGGCAATCCAATGTTGCTCTTTTAACTGTCAATGTGCATATTAATTATTTAAAATCAAAATATAAAAGAAATAAAAAAATCAATAAATTTTTAACAGATGTTAAACAAGATGTTTTAAAAAATATTTCAACTTTTTTAGAAGACGATGCGCAGCCAAATCATTCTGCTAATCAACAAAATCCAGTTATGAAAAAGCCTGACCCTACTTTAAATTATAGAGTTAACTTATTTGTTGATAATTCTACTCGCGAAGGTGCACCTGTTATTATGGATACCAATTATTCTTATCATAATATTTTTGGTTCACTAGAATATGAAAACTATTATGGTTCTCTAAAAACAGACCATACGATGTTAAAAGCAGGTTTAATGCAAAAAGCAAATGGTGGATATATTATCTTCCAAGCAAAAGATTTATTATCAAATAGTATGTGTTATGAGGCTTTGAAAAAAGCTTTAAGAGTAAAAAATATAGGTATAGAAAATACAGCTGATCAACGTTCTTCTATGGTATTAGTTTCTTTAAAACCTGAACCAATTCCTTTAAATTTAAAGGTTATTCTAATAGGAAATGCCAATATTTATCAAACCTTATTAGCAATGGATTCCGATTTTAGAAAACTATTTAAAATAAAAGTAGAATTTGAAGATGATGCTCCTATTACAGAGGACAATGTCAATAAGTTAGCAAGAATTGTTCATGGTTTTTGTGCCCATGAGGAATTACCTCATTTAGATAAAGGTGCAATGGCTAAGCTTATTGAATATGCTTCTAAGCTTGCTGGTAGTCATCACAAAGTTTCTACTCGTTTTGATGATTTAATGCAAGTTGTTGGTGAATCTGCAACATGGGCTAAATTATCTAGATCAAAAGTTGTCACAGAAAAATTTGTGCAAAAGGCTCTAGACGAAAGAATAAATAGAGTTAAAAAATATGATACAAAATATATGGAAATGATAAAAGAAAATTCTTTGCTAATCAATACTTCTGGATTTGAAGTTGGAACTTTAAATGGATTAACCATTATGAATATGGGAGATTATAGCTTTGGTAAACCTGCTAAAATAACAGTAAATACCTATACAGGGAAAACTGGTGTTGTCAATATTGAAAGAGAAGTTGAAATCTCTGGTCCTTCTCATTCGAAAGGTGTTCTAATTCTTACAGGATATCTAGGAGAAATGTTTGCACAAGATATTCCTTTATGTTTAACCGCTAGTATTTGTTTTGAACAATTATATAATGGTGTTGATGGAGACAGTGCTTCTAGTACAGAATTATATGGATTACTTTCTAGCCTTTCTGGTATTCCAATCAATCAATCTATTGCTGTTACAGGTTCAGTCAACCAAAAGGGACAAATTCAACCAATTGGTGGTGTTAATGAAAAAATAGAAGGATTTTTCCAAATCTGTAAAATGCGTGGATTAACTGGAGAGCATGGTGTTATGATTCCAATTCAAAATGTAGATAATTTACAATTATCTGATGAAATTATTGAAGCTGTTAAAAATAAACAATTTCATATTTATGCTATTTCTACTATTGAAGAAGGTATCGAAATCTTAACAGGCGTTCCTGCTGGAAAGAAAGATAAAAATGGAAAATTTCCTGCTGGTACCATTAATGATTTAGTTTACAAGAAATTGAAATCATATGCTAAAATAGATTCTTATAATGAAAAATAAAATGTTTAATTTGAGGGATTTTGGGGACGGACTCATTTTTCCCTTTTTCAAATTTGATTAAAACGAAAAATATAGAATATAAAAAAATGAAACGATTTTGCGTATCTAAATTTGAAATTAGAAATTCTAAAGAAAAACATGAGGACTGCTCATTTTGCTTAAGCTTTACAGCAACAATGAGAGAGGCTCATGTTTTTCTTGTAGAATTTCTATGAAAATTTAGCTTATACAAAATTGTGTAATGATTTTATATTCTATATTTTTTCCATTTCAAAAATTAAAAAAAGGGAAAAATGAGTCCGTCCCCAAAATCCCTCAAATTTAAAATATATTTTGCAAATTAAAAGAATATTTATCTTCTATATGATTTAATATATAAATTCCTTCATTAACTTCTTTTATTGCATTATCATATTCTTTCAACTTTATATAGGTTTTTGTGTTTTCCAAATTTGTTGAAACCTTTTCAAGTTCCTCATGTTCTATATAATAAGCCAATTTTGAAAACATTTCCTCCCATTGTTTATCAATCTCTTTTTCATGTTTTGCTATTTCCTCTTCATTGACTTCTTCTTTATACATTTCTTCTCTTAAATCTGATAATTTTTGATTAATATCTTCTATTGAATTCCTACTATATCCCTGTGTAATACCATTTCCAACAAATATTAAAATAAGGATAATTGTACAAATTAAAAATTCTTTTACCATTTTACTTATTTTTTCCTTCCTTTTTCTGACAAAAAATCTGATTTTTTCCATCTATCGTCACCACTAATGCCTCTTCTGGTTTTATTTTAAAAGGAACTAATTGCTTTTCTAACCATTTTTCATTTTTTCCTAATTGTTCTAGATTTTTGTACATTACTTTTCCATCTATTACTAAATCATATGGAATCCCTTCATATTCTGGTACAATATGAAAGTCTTCTGGCGTCGTTCCTCTTTTTTCTGGTTTTTGAATCACCGTTACTTCCCCACTTGTTTCTAATATCGCATATTCTACATCTCCTAAATTAAAAATATTATTTCTTCTAAGTCTTTCCTGTAATTCATTAATCGTAAATCTTTCTTTTTTTAAAACTTTTTCATCAATTTTTCCTCTATAAATTAAGATACTTGGTTTTCCACAAATAAATTTTCTTAAAGTAATACTTTTTATATTGATAACAGAAATCACTAAATGCATTAACAATAATCCTAAAATTGGTACAATTCCATTAAATATAGGGATTCCAATTTCTGTCATAGGAATAGATGCTAAATCTGCAATCATAATGGAAATAGCTAATTCAAATGGTTGCATTTGACTAATTTCCCTTTTTCCCATTAGTCTCATAACAATTAATACAATTATGTATAAAACAATTGATCTAAAAAAAGTTATTAACATACAAACACCTTCATTTTTTTATTCATATGTTTATTTTTTACATTTTTCAATACTTTTATACTTCATTTTGAATAATTATTTTTTTTTTGCAAATACTATTTTTAGAACCTGAAAAAAAGCATTATGAAAGAACAAATCTAGCTTCAACTAGTGATTATTTCTATTTTAATTAGAGCTCACATTCTTTATTATCTAGTATAAGAAGCATATAAGATTTGTTGACGCGAAAAATTGTAAGCAATTTTTCTGTGCAATATTGTTTTTAGAATATATATATTCTAAAAAATCTAAGGAGGTTATCTATTATGTCAGAAGCAAGAGGAACCAATACTAAAACAGGTACATCAACAGTTTGGCAGGTAGTTGGTAGATTAGTAACAGCTGCTATTGTATTAGCTGTCACAGCCTTTTTCACACCAGGTTTTAGTATCAATAATTTTGCGACACTTATTATAGCTGCAGTGGTTTTGAGCATTATAGACTATTTAATTGTTAAATTTACAGGCTTACATGCCAGTCCTTTTGGTAAAGGATTTGTAGGTTTTGCTTTAGCTGCAATTACTTTATATGTTACACAATTTTTTGTAGCTGGTTATTCAATTTCATGGATTGCCGCTATAATAGGCGCTTTGATTTATGGTGTTGTTGATTATTTCCTTCCTGGAAATCAATCAATGTAGTAAATGACAAAAAAGAACATTAGATGAAAATCTAATGTTCTTTTCTATTATATAAAATTTTTTATCTTTTTTTCATTATTCTGCTCTAGCAAGTATAATTAATCTCATACTACTATCATCAGTACAAGTTGATAAAGTAACTTCTGGAACGCCTCCCGTATCTCTTGAATAGAAACTTACATCTTCTGGAGTTGTTTCGAATTTATCATAAATTTTATATGTTAATCTATTTTTTGAATTATCTGTAATATATATAGTATCTCCTATATTTAGTCTTTTATTATTAGAGAAAAATAATCCATTTCTATAATTATGTCCTGCTATAACTGAATTTCCTACTTGATTAATTCCAGCTCCATATAAAAATCCTACTGATGCTTCCAATGAACTTGTATTAACTTTTTCTAATATTGGATAATTTATATTAGTTGCTGGTATTTCAATTGTTCCAACTACATTAAACCCTTTAAATGTTGGCATATCATTTCCGGAGCTACCTGATACTGTATTGGTTTTTTCAATACTATCAATCGGGTTTGTTGCTGTTGTATTACCATCAGAATTTTTATTGCTATCTCCGGTATTATCTGCATCATTTGTATAATTCTCAACAAATGCTGATGCTTGATTTTCTAAAGAATATTTTCGATACCAATCATACCCTAAAAACCCTAATAAACCTAATATTGCAACAATGACAATTACTAATATTACAGTTAATATTTTACTATATTTACTTTCAAACATATCTTTTACCTCCGTAAAATACTAAAATTACCACTACATATATTATAGCATGAAATTCAAAAAAAGTACATAGTTTTTTGTCATTTTGTCCAAATAGGGATTTGGTGGACAGACTCATTTTTCCCTTTTTCGAATTTAATTAAAACGAAAAATATAGAATATAAAAAAGATGAAACAATAAAGGAAAAAATTCTTATTTCACATATTCATTTAATGGTTTTACTCTATAATTTAACTCTCCCATTTCTTCTGTTGGTACATATCCAGCTTTTGCATTAATGACATCTGGTATTCTATTGACAACAGAAGCACAAGTTAATTCTACAGTAGATGGTCTATTAATAATTAATGTTGTATTTGGCTCTCCTTCAATTGTCCATTCATTTTTATCAAAATCTTCTTTAGAGTATACTTTTCCTATACATTGAGTTTCTAATGTAATTCCTTCTTCTGTTTCTGTTGTTACAACTGCACTCATTCCTGTGGCTGTTCCTGCTTTTACAGTCATTCCCAATGTTGAAGATTCAATATCCTCTGTATAAGTTTGTGGTACAGTTCTTTGTGTTTGTGATTTTACTGTTAAGCCTAATTTTGCACATAACCAACCATTTACATTCCACATATATGAAGGCAAATATTCTCCCTTATTAATTACCTCTTGTCTTTCTTGATCTGAAATTCTATCTAAAGATGCTACTTGTTTATCAAATTCTTCTAATGTTAAGCCTGCACCATGTGCTTTTGCTAATGCGATACCATAATCTTCTACATTATAGCTAGAACTTCCCTTTATTTTGGTAATTTTATGTGTTGAACCAGCAATGCTTGAAATTAATTGTCCCCAGTAAATGTCTTGGTATCCACTTCCTGTTATCGTACAATTTGTACTTTTTGCCATTTCATCTAATTTTTGCGTTACACCTGGATTCGAATTCTCAGGATAAAACGCTTCTTCACAAGTTGTTATTGCATTAATTCCATGTTTCGCGCATAACATAAGTGCTTCTTCTACATCAGCTATTAAACTCATCGTTGTTACAATCGCTATATCTGGTTTTGTTTCTCTTATGATATTCTCAGCATCTTCTAGTTTAACTACTTTTACACCTTTATTTTCACATCCCATAATCTCTCCAATGTCTTTTCCTATTACATTTGGATTCACATCAATTGCACCTACAATTTCTGCACCTTTCTCATATACATACCTCATTGTGTATAGACTCATTTTTCCTGTACCATATTGTAGTACTCTAATTTTTCTATCCAAAAAAATCACTCCTTCCTATTAATATACATTATTTGCGCTTTATTTAATTATTATACAAATTATTTATAGATTTAAAATGATAAATTTCAATCCTAAAGAACTTTTGTGCTTTTATTAAAGTATTAATTTAAGTTACTACTGAATCATACAGATTTTTCTCTGCAATGTTACCTACTCTTAAATAGAATGGAAAAAACATTTTCCTATTAAGAACAGAATTCATTTATGATATTTGCACATCTCTTTGAAGCCAATTTTAAATTTTCATCAAATGTTGTTTCATTCCCTCCATCAGGAATATCAGATATACAGCGAATACTAATAAAAGGAATATCATCTAAATAACATACTTGTCCCACAGCAGCACATTCCATATCCACAACATCTGCATTAAATTTGGCGTTAATTTTATTTTTCATTTCTATTTGTGTACAAAATATGTCACCAGATGCTACAATTCCCATCTTTATCTGATACATTCTCTCTTCCATATTTTTTATCATATTTTCAAAAGCAGACACCAATCCTCTATCACATATAATTTTATCACCTACACCTGTAATATATCCTTTACTATGTCCAAATGCAGTTATATCAAAATCATGCTGAACAACATGTTTTGCAATAACAACATCCCCTATATTTAATAGATAATTAACAGCTCCAGCTGCTCCTGCATTAATAACAAAGTCCAAATCAAAATTGTCAACTAAAATTTGTGTTGTTCTTGCTGCATTTACTTTTCCTATTCCACTTTTTATCAGCACACAATTTCTCTTTTGTATTTTTCCAGTTATAAATCGTAAATTATAAATTTGTTTTACCTCTGTGTCTGTCATTAAGTCTAGTATTTCTTGCCTTTCTTCATCCATAGCCACAACAATACCAATATACTTCATAGATATTCCTCCTTTCTTCAATACATATACTTCATTATTGTTAGATTTAATCTTTGCATATAACAAGTTACGTTCTTTATACCGTCATTATATTATACTTTTTTCTTTTTTTCTACCCTAAAATAAAAAAAAGCGCATTATTATATATATAATAACACGCTCTCTGTATATTGAAACAAATTATTTTAATTCAACAACTGCTCCAACTTCTGCGAATTTAGCTTTTAATTCTTCTGCTTCGTCTTTAGAAACACCTTCTTTAATTGTTTTTGGTGCTCCATCAACTAATTCTTTAGCTTCTTTTAATCCTAATCCTGTAGCATCTCTAACAACTTTGATAACTTTTATTTTTTGATCTCCAGCTTCTGCTAAAACAACATCATAAGATGATTTTTCAGCTGCTGCATCTCCTCCAGCTACTGCTCCAGCTGCTGGTGCAGCTGCTGCTACTGCAGATACTCCATATTTTTCTTCTATAGCTTTTACTAAATCAGCTAATTCAACAACTGTTAAGCTGTCGATTTCTTCAATTAATTTTTCTATTTTTTCCATTTTAAAATCCTCCTAAATATTTTTTAGTGATATAAGTTCACCACTCTTATTTTGATATGTTTTATAATTCTTAAGCTTCAGCTGGTGCTTCTGCACTTTCAGCTCCTGCTTCTTTTTTAATTCTTACTTGATCAAGTGCAACTGCAACTTTTGAAATATTTCCAAGTAAAGCTCCAGCAAGCATTGATAATAATGTTTCTCTTGATGGTAATTTTGCTAATGTAATGATTTCTTCTGCTGTCATTACTTTACCTTCAATAACTCCACCTTTGATTTTGTAGTAATCATTATCTTTGCTAAAATTGTAAATTGCTTTTGCAGCTCCTAAGTAATCTTCATTGCTCATAATAACTGCTGTTGGACCTACTAATTTATCCTCTAAACCTTCAATACCACATTCAGCTAATGCTCTTCTTGTAATATTATTTTTTATAACAGCATATTTTGCATTTACATTTCTTAAATCTGTTCTTAAGTTTGTTACATCTGAAACATTGATTCCTCTGTAATCTGTTAAAAGTATAATTTTAGCTTCTTTCATTTCTGCTGCTAATTTTGATACTTCTTCTTTCTTTTGATTTAGTATTTTTTCACTTGCCATTTATTTTCACCTCCTATTAGATTATTTATATTATAAATAAAAATAAATAACACGCTTATATCCATACCGAGAATATAAAGCGTGTATATCATTAATATATACTTCTTTATCATAACCTCGGTAGGACTTATGATGCCTACTGTCTTTGGCTAACAATTCTATTTTTGATTAATAAATAAGCTTGGTCCCATTGTTTTAGCGATTGCTACACTTCTAATATATTGACCTTTTGCTGCTGCTGGTTTAGCTTTAATAATTGCATTCATAATTGTTTCATAGTTTTCAGCTAATTTATCAGCACCAAATGAAACTTTTCCAAAACCTAAGTGAATAATGTTTGTTTTATCTAATCTATATTCTACTTTTCCTGATTTAATTTCATTGATTGCTTTTGTTACATCCATTGTAACTGTTCCTGATTTAGGGTTTGGCATTAATCCTTTTGGTCCTAATACTTTTCCTAATCTTCCTACAACACCCATCATATCTGGAGTTGCAACAACTACATCATAATCAAACCAGTTTTCATTTTGGATTTTTGGTATTAATTCTTCTGCTCCAACATAATCAGCTCCTGCTTTTTGTGCTTCTTCTGCTTTTGGTCCTTTTGCAAATACTAATACTTTTTGTGTTTTACCTGTACCATTTGGAAGTACAACTGTACCTCTTACTTGTTGGTCAGCATGTTTTGAATCAACACCTAATTTAACATGTAATTCAACTGTTTCATCAAATTTTGCTTTTGGCATTTTTTCAATGATATCTAATGCTTCTTTGATATCATATTCTTTTGTTTTGTCAACTAATTTTACACTTTCTGCATATCTTTTTGACATTTTCATTTTTTTAACCTCCTTTGGTATTAGCGAGCTATGCTCTCCCAATTAATTAATTTATTTATTTTTTGATTATATTAAAAACTTTTATATTTTTAAACTTTTATCTTATAAAACAAATCAAAATTAGTATATTGTGCATTTTTTTGTATGATTTGTCAAGATGAAGGCGTACGATGGTACGTCGAAGTTTGACAAATTGTACAAAAATGTGCAAGATGCTGATTTTCATTTGTTTTAGTCTGTAACAACAACACCCATAGACCTAGCAGTACCTTCTACCATGCTCATAGCTGTTTCTAATGATGCAGCATTTAAGTCTGGCATTTTTTGTTCAGCAATTTCTTTTACTTGTGCTTTTGTTATTTTAGCAACTTTTTCTTTATTTGGTTTTCCTGAACCTTTTTGAATTTTAATTGCTTTTTTGATTAAAACTGCAACTGGTGGTACTTTTGTTATAAAATCAAATGATTTATCTTTATATACAGTAATAACAACTGGTATGATCATTCCAGGTTGGTTTGCTGTTCTATCATTAAATTCTTTAACAAATTGCATAATGTTAACACCACTTGAACCTAAAGCTGGACCTACTGGTGGAGCTGGTGTTGCTTTTCCTGCCTCTATTTGTAATTTAATAATATTTGTAACTTCTTTTTCTGCCATTGTAATGGCACCTCCTTATTTTATTTTTTGAACTTGTGAGAATTCTAGTTCCACTGGTGTTTCTCTTCCAAACATTGAAACTAAAACTTTTACCTTATGTTTCTCTTTATTAATTTCTTTTACTGTTCCTGTAAATCCTTCGAAAGGACCATTCATAACTTGTACTTGTTCGTCAACATCATAGTCAACATTGATAGAAACATCTTCAAATCCCATATTGCGAATTTCTTCTTCTGTTAATGGAATTGGATCTGTTCCTGAACCTACAAATCCTGTAACTCCTCTTGTATTTCTAACGATATACCAAGATTGTTCTGTTACAATCATTTTGATTAGCACATATCCTGGAAAAACTTTTTTTAGATTTACTTTTCTTTTTCCATCTTTTATTTCAATTTGTTCTTCCATTGGTACTATGATATCAAAGAAATAATCTTCAAGTTCTCTATTTTTTATTGTCTTTTCTAAATCTTTTTTTACTTTATTTTCATAGCCTGAATATGTATGCACAACATACCATCTAGGCTTCATATCATAATCCTTTTGAGACATATATATAAGCCTCCTTAATAAATTTATTCTACACTATTTTCCGTAGTAGCTTGACTTTCATCTACTGTTTCATCTGCCGTATTCGTATCAGTTGCATTTTCAGTAGTTTCTGTGTTTTCTCCATCTGTTGTTTCATTTGCTGTATTTTCAGTTGTATTACTACTATCTCCACTATCTGTAGATTGCATTGTTTGAATAGATGATTTTATCTTATCTATTCCATATTTATTTAATGATTCAAAAGCTAAATCTAAAACAAATACAATAATTGCTGTAATTAGAACAATGGTAATAACAGCTACTGTATTATTAAGTAATTGTTTCGGTGTTGGCCAAATTACTTTTTTTAATTCTGCTTTTAACCCCTTAAAAAAACTTTTCTTATTTTTGTTATCCTTGTTATTATTCTCTTTATTCGTAACTTTTTTATCTTTTTTAGCCATTTTATATCCTCCTTAAAATAGCTTATCAACTATTTAGTCTCTTTATGTGTTGTACGTTTTTTACAGAATTTGCAATATTTAACTAGTTCTAATCTATCTGTATTGTTTCTCTTATTTTTTGTTGTTGTATAATTTCTTCTTTTACATTCTGTACACTCTAATGTTATATTTTCTCTTGGACCTTTTGCTGCCATTTAAATACACCTCCGAATTTTACATTACTTTTTTAAACGATGTGAACGTATGTCCGTAATATACATACGCTTAAATATTTTACCACCTTTTCCTTGATATGTCAATGAATTTTTCCACTTTTTTAGAGAATTTTTTAAAAAATTTTTTGATTATTTTTTTAATTCAAGATTCATTAAAAAAAGAAGAAATTTTTTTCTTTCTTCTTTCTGATTCATTTCTTTTTTCTTCTATTTTTCTTCTTTTTTTGAACAGAAAAGCCAAATTTTCCAAGCTTTTTTCCTAATGCATAATAATGACCATTTGCATAAGCTATTAAATCGCATTTAGAAATATCAAAAGCACCTTTTTCATCTATGTATTGTTTATCTGCATTGATTGCTAAAACATCTGCTACAAATACATGGTGACTTCCCATTTCTTGTATTTCTCTTACCTTACATTCTACAGAAACAGGACTTTCTTTTATCATTGGACATTTCACAAAATTTGCTTTTTCCTTAGTTAATTTCATTTCTTTAAATTTATCCACTTGGCTACCTGTTTTTACTCCACACCAGTCAGTTGCCCTTGCTAGATTTTTATTTGTTAAATTGATAACAAATTCTCCTTGTTCTTTTATTAAGTGATAAGAATATCTAGTCGGCCTAACAGCAATATATACTGTTGCTGGATTGGTATTTAAAATACCTGTCCAAGCAACAGTAATAATATTGGATTCTTCCATTGTCCCGCAACTTACCATCACAACTGGTAAAGGGTATAGAAATGTCCCTGCTTTCCATGTCACTTTATTGCTCATGCTCTTCTCCTTCTTTGCTTTCTTTTTTCTCATTTTCTTTTGTTATCTCATTGAATTTCATAACAGCAGACAACTCATCTTTATTAGTTAAATCATGAAAATAGTTGCCATCTTTATCTTTTAAAACTTCTCCTAAATATCCTTCATTATATTTGGTACCTTCTATACTATCTTCTGATAAAAATACATTAGCAACAAAATCGTAATATTCTTCATTTTGAAGTTCTCCTGTTTTAGGATTTCTAGATAAATCTATCATATTTAAATTTGTATATCTAACATCCCATTTTTTCTCTCCATTAACTGTTCTAGTGATTCTATATGCATCAAGCATTCCTGTCATTCTATTAGAATTTTTATATCCTAACATACCAATTCTTTCAACTGTTACTGCTGTTCCATCTTCTCTTACAAGTACTACTGATAAATTTCTTTTTTTCTCTTTTTCTTGCTCTATTCTTTCTTTTTCAGTAATCTCTAATGATTTATATCCCACTTGTTGAATAGAATTTGGATTATAAGATTGTGCAATACTATATTTTTTTCTTAATTCGCTTTGTCTAATTCTTTCTTTTACTTGATCTTCTCGCTTTTTAAGCTCAACATTATAAGCTTTTCTTAATTCTTTTGTTGCAACCTTAGCATATGCACTTTCAACTCTTTCAATTTCTCCTTCCAATCTAACAATGTCACCATCGATTCTTGATTTTTTACGATAACTTTCTGCATCTTTTTTACCTTCTAAAGAAGCTAGTTCAGCCTGCAATTCCTTAATTTCCTTTTTCTTTTCATTTATAGCAAAATTTTTGAAACTTAACAAATCATTATCAATCCTTATAGAATCCCTTTTTGTATCATCACATCTATTTTCCATGTGTAAAATTTGATACGCATTTTCTGTAAGATTTCTATCAATTTTCGATTTAGGATCTTGCATCTTTATACTAAAATCCATATAATCATCATAAACTTGCCTACTTTTTTGATCTTTGATTTCTAAATAAGCACTTCTTACTAATCGTATCTCATCTTCTATTTCTTTTATTTTTTTTCTTAAATCTAATTCTAGTTTAAGATCCTGCATTTCACCTAAATTTTTATTTTCTTCTATTTCTCTTAATTGTTCTATTAAAGGAGCCTTGTCTCTTTCTAGTTTATGTAGAGTATCATCCCTTTTATGTACCAGAAAATCATTTTGATTAGCTTCTTTACCTTCTTTGCTTGTTCCTCCTATTGTAATAACAGCATCTCTACTAGTTCCTAATATCTGATATGCATTTCTTTTATCTTCCATAATATCATTCCTTTCAATCATTTTTTATAGATTTTATACATTTCTAATTGTATATACAATTTAGACTTTGTCTTAATTCTATCTAAAATTCTTTTATATACAAACAAAATATACTATTTTACAAAGTTCACCTTTTATATTATACCATATTTTCCCATAAAAAGCAAAAATCAGAAATTAATATACACTATTTAAATATACTAATTTCTAACTTTTCAATATATTAAATAAAAAAAATCTAGCAACAACCTATCTTCCCAGCAGGGTAACCCACAAGTATTTTCGGCACACTTAGGCTTGACTTCTG
>CALXKE010000014.1 GCA_944388805.1 uncultured Clostridia bacterium
TCAATGTACTAATTAATTTTAAAAAATTTTTAATTTTTTTCATAAAAAGACTTGACATTCATATAGTTAGTCTCCATATTCTCTATTACTTTTTCTATCCTTTTTATAAATGTATCCTTATCACTTAATGCTTCTATAAAATTCTTTTTTGCAATTTCAAATTCTTCATCATATAGATAAGTTTTCGCATATCCATTTGGTCCATACTTATCATTTAGATGTTCATATACTTTTTGTATTCGTTCCTTTTTAGGGATACTAGGAAAATTATTGATATAATATATATATGCCCTTTTTATAGAAACATCTATACTTTTTATTGTCCTATCTGCAGTACTAACAATTTTTCCATATATACTTCTAGGTTCATGATTACTTGATGCTCTATGGTCAACAATTGCTTCTTTTATGGTTTGGATTTCTTCTTCTGTAAACCATTTCTTGATTTTGTTATCTTTCATAAAGATTTCTGCTGATAATTTTTCATGTATTTTAGGATTTATGTAATGTCCTAAATCATGATAAGCAGCTACTGTATATACAATATTTTTATTCACTTCATATTCTTTTGCAATATTCAGACTTCTGTTAATAACTGTATGAATATGGTTAATACCATGAGATGCTTCATTTCTTGTATACAAAGGAAAAATTTCTGTTTCTATATAATTTTGTAATTCTGGATTTATTGGATTTTCTTCTATGTTTTGCATTTTTATATTTTTCTTCTCCTTAAATTATATATATCATATTTTCGTATTTTTTTCTATAAATATATGTTCTTTTATACAATTTGATTGTAAATAACCTTTCATGCGTTTTGTTCTGAACTGTAACTAAATAATTCAAAAAAAGAAGTTCAAAATTGAACTCCTTTTACTCTGAACTTGAAGGGGCATCTCTAAAGTTCATTTACATTAGAAAATACCTACGACTTCTCCATTTTCATCAATGTCAATACTTTCTGCAGCTGGTACTCTTGGTAATCCTGGCATTGTCATAATTTTTCCTGCAAGTGCTACAATAAAGCCTGCACCAGTTTTTAATTCCAAGTCTCTAATTGTAATATTGTATTCATCTTTACATTCTAGATTTTTAGGATCATCTGAGAAAGAGTATTGTGTTTTTGCAATACAAACTGGAAGATTTGCATATCCTAATTCTTCAATTCTCTTCATTTCTTTTTGTGCTGCTTCTTCAAATACAATACCTTTTGCTCCATAAATCTTTGTTGCTACTTTTTCTATTTTTTCTTTAATTCCTTCGTTTAAATCATACATATATTGGAAGTTTTCTTCTTTTTCTGTTAAATCTACTAATTTTTGAGCAATATCGATAGCGCCTTCTCCACCTTTTGCCCAACCTTCTACTAAACTTAATTCTACTCCTTTTTCTTCCAAATGTTTTCTTAGACACTCAATTTCTGCTTCTGTATCTGAATTAAATCTATTAATTGCCACAATGACATTTAATCCAAATTTATCTTTGATATTAGAAATATGTCTATATAGATTGTCTAATCCTTTTTCTAGACCTTTTATATTTTCTTCTTGAATTTTATCTTTTTCAATTCCACCATGGTATTTCAATGCTTTTATTGTTGCAACAATCACAACTGCATCTGGTTTAATTCCTGCTTTTCTACATTTAATATCTAAGAATTTTTCTGCTCCTAAATCTGCACCAAATCCTGCTTCTGTAACTGTATAATCAGCTAATTTTAAAGCAAGTTTTGTTGCGGCAATACTATTACATCCATGAGCAATGTTGGCAAATGGTCCTCCATGAATAATTGCTGGAGTATGTTCTAAAGTTTGTACTAAATTTGGTTTAATAGCATCTTTTAATAATACAGCCATTGCACCTTGTGCTTTTAAGTCTTTTGCATAAATTGGTTTATCTTCTTCATTATATCCAATTAATATATTTCCTAATTTTTCTTTTAAATCTTTAATATTTTCTGATAAGCATAAAACAGCCATAATTTCAGAAGCAACTGTGATATCAAATTTATCTCTTCTTGGTACGATTTTGCTTTCTCCTGAAAGTCCTGTTTCTACAACTCTTAGTTGTCTATCATTTAAATCTACACATCTTTTCCATACAACTTCTTTGAATTTTAATTCATTTCCAAAATAGATATGATTATCAATTAAACTAGCTAATAAATTGTTAGCAGCTGTAATAGCATGAATATCTCCTGTAAAATGTAGATTAATATCTTCCATTGGAGCCACTTGTACTCTTCCTCCACCTGTTGCTCCACCCTTAATTCCAAATACAGGACCTAAAGATGGTTCTCTTAATGCTAAAATAGATTTTTTATTAATTTTTCTTAATCCATCAGCGATTGCAATAGACATGGTTGTTTTTCCTTCTCCTAATGGTGTTGGACTGATTGCTGTTACTAATATCAATTTTCCATCTTTTCTATCCTTTACTTTTCCATATAATTCTGAAGAAAATTTTGCTTTATATTTTCCATATAATTCTAAATCCTCTTCTTCTACATCTACTTTTTTTGCGACATCTACGATATTGTCTAATTTTGTATTTCTTGCAATTTCAATATCTGTCATTTTTTTCACTCCTTTTTAATTTATTTCATTTTTTCTTTTAAGATATTTTTCTATTGTTTCTCTACATTTTACTAGAACAATAGCGGTTTTTTTCAAACATTATTTCTGTTTATAACATTTCCAAGCCCGCGTTATTGTTCGGCGCCAAATTTTACGTTAGTAAAATTTGTGTGCATTCGCTAGAGCGAAGCGATGTTCTTGTATAGGAAAACTCGATTTTCCTATACAAGGACAAATCTCGCTTGAGAGAACTTTTCTCTATTTTTCTCATTTAACTATATATCATTAAGTTCTCGAAAAGCGTAAAGATTTGTCGACGCGAAAAATTGCATAGCAATTTTTCTGTGCATTGTTGTTTTTTATTAAATAGAAAAAATCATTTTTTCTATTTAATAAAAGATATGTTTTCATTCCCCCTTTTTCTTTAATCTACAATTACTTGTCTATTTTCTAAGTATTCTTTCAAATGTCCTAAAACAGAAATATCTAAGTCTATTAGTGTATTTGGTAAATTATGTATATCAAACCATTTACATTCCGTTACTTCATGATCATTAAACTGTATATCTCCTTTATATTCTTCACAAAAGAAAACGTGATTCATAACATAAACTTCATCTTTATTTGGATACACATGATATGTTTTCTCTCCCGAAAAGATTCCATATAGCTTTGGATTTACTGATGTTATATTCATTTCTTCTTTTAGTTCTCTATTTAATGCATCTAAATATGTTTCTCCTAGTTCCATTCCTCCACCGTGAATTCCCCAGTTTCCATCATCTGCTCGTTTCTGCAATAATATTTTATTATCTTTACATATGATTAATCCTACCCCAGACATAACAATTGGTTTATGTCCTATTTTTTCTCTCATATCTTTTATATAATTTTTCATATTTTATACATTCCTTCGTTTCTTATATTCATGAAATACTGCTTAGCAGTCTTCACATTTATGCATCAAAATCTTTGATTTCGTTAATGCACTCTTTCCTTATATAATTAGTCCTGCTCCAATACCGATTAATGCTCCGACAAGTACTTGTACAGGAGTATGTCCTAAAACTTCTACTAGTTTTTCTGATACCTGTACACCTGTAAGACCAGGTGTTTCTACTAATTTATTTAATAAAGCAGCTTGTTTTCCTGCTGCTCTTCTAACACCACAAGCGTCATACATTACTACAAATGCAAATACAAATGATAAGGCAAATAGCGGTGTATCCACACCTTCATATTTTCCAATCAATGTTGCTAAACCTGTAACAACTGCTGAATGTGAGCTTGGCATTCCACCAGCTCCTAATATTCTTTTGAAATTAAATTTTTTAGTTTTTACTAAGTCATATATTAATTTAAATAGTTGTATACAAAACCATAATAAAAATGGTACATATATATATTTATTTTGAATAAATTGCATAAATCCATTCATTCCTTGAAATATCCCCCTTATACTTTATTCGGTTTCAAAGTTTTCTTCTTTCTTTTCACCGTTTTCATCATTTAGTAATATTGTTATTTTCTTCTCTGCATTTTCTAACATTTTGTTACATTCTTTTGAAATTTTCATTCCTTCTTCAAATTTTATAACAGAATCATCCAAATTTAAATTTCCATTTTCTAACTCATTGATAATTTTTTCTAATTCTTGAATTTGTTCTTCAAAACTCTTTTTCATTTTTATCTCCTATCTTTCTTATTCGTATAGTTTTATTAGCATACGATTCTTTATTCTATTATTGTGTAACTGTATTGGTAGATATATCTACTGTATACCATGTTAAAACTGCTGTTGTTTCTGCATCATTTACAGATACATGATAAATTGTTCCTTCTTTATTTGCAATATTAAAGGTTACCCCTTGGTCTGTTCCATATTCATTTTTTACAAGTTCAATGACTTTTTCTTCTTCAGTTTGCTCCGTATTTACTGTTTGTTGTTCTTCACTTCCTATATAATCACTGTTAATTTCTTCTTCAGTTACATTAGGTTGTATTGTAGGAGCTACTGTTTCATTTACTATATTTTCTGTTTCTGTATTTGTCTCTATTTCATTTTCCTCTACAGTATTCGTTTTTGTAGTTTGATTCAAATGTATCTCATTAATAATGTTTTGATTTTCTCCGTGTATCTTCTTGTCTATTATATAGACTATAACAAGCCATTCCTATCATGATAACTAACAATATAATGGTAATGATCATTAGTACTTTTTCTTTTATTCCCATTCGTTTTATTCTCCTTATCTTATTAATTGTTCTTTATTTGTGTCATAATTACAAAACAATTTTACACATATGGAAAATCCATTTTTCCTATATGATTTTTGCTTGTTTTTCTCCGTCTTTCAATCGAATTGAAATTTCCTCTTCTGCTTGTAAGTCCGTTATACTTTTAACTATTCTTCCATCTTTTTCAATAATAGAATATCCTCTAGTTAAGGTTTTTAATGGGCTTAATGTATCTAGCTTTGATACTAATTCAATATATTTATTCTTATTTTTTTCTTTTATCTTATTAATTACATTTTCTAATTGTTTTACATAAGAATCGATTTTAATATAATTTTCTTGAATTCTTCTTGTTGGCTCTCTAAAAACAGAGCTAGACATACATTTATCATATCTTAATTTCATGATTTCTAGCTTTTTTGTCAATGCCATTTTTAATCGATTTTGATATGTATTGATTTTTTGTTTCACTTCATAGATATCTGGGACAGCTAGTTCTGCAGCAGCTGATGGTGTCGGTGCCCTTAAATCTGCCACAAAATCAGAAATTGAAAAATCTGTTTCATGTCCTACTGCTGATATAATTGGAATTTTTGATTCATAAATACTATAGGCAACAATTTCTTCATTAAATGGCCACAAATCTTCCAAAGAGCCGCCTCCTCTAGCCAAAATGATAACATCTGCTAGTTGGTTTTTATTCATATATTCAATGCCTTCTGCAATTTTTTCTGCTGCTCCTTCACCTTGAACAGGTACTGGTAACAATCGAATATATACATTTGGATTTCTTCTTGTAGATACATTAATAATATCTCTAATAACAGAACCTGTTTGAGAAGTTAATACACCAATTACTTTTGGCATCATTGGTATTTTTTGTTTATGACTTTGATCAAATAATCCTTTTTTTTCTAATTCTTCTTTTAATTTTTGATATTTAGTATATAAATCACCTAATCCATCTTCTTCCATAACTTTTGCATAAATTTGGTAAACACCATCTCTTTCAAACACTGAAACAGATCCCAATATATATACCTTCATACCATCTCTTGGTTCAAAATTTAATTTTTGTGCATAAGATTTAAACATTATACATTTAATTAGAGAATTTTCATCTTTTAATGTAAAATATAAATGTCCTGTATAATGATGTTTGAAATTTGAAATTTCACCTTTTATTAAAATATTACTTAAATATTCATCATCTGCAATCTTGTTTTTTATATATTTATTTAAATCTGTTACACTAATTGCCATTTCTGCATATTTCATATCATACTTCCTCTAATTTAAACTAGGGATATATAAAATACCCCTGCCTTGCACTATTTGTTGACAATACTTGCCAATATTCCATTTACAAAATTTTTGGATGAATCTTCTCCATATTTTTTAGCCAATTCTACAGCTTCATTGATAACGACTTTAAATGGTATCTCTTTATATTGAATTTCATAAATAGCCAATTTTAATATAGATAAATCAATTTTAGAAATTCTATCAATTTTCCAATCAGCTTTTAAGTTTTTTTCTATTAAACCTAAAATCTCTTCTTTATGATTTTCGATTCCTAAAACGGCATCTTCTATATATTCTTTTGCTGATTTATTTTCTATATTTTCACTTTCAAAATATATGTCAATTTGTTCTTTTAAATTATCTTGTTTTTTTTGTATTTCTAAACTATAGATTAATTTAAAAGCACTTTCTCTCATAGTTGTTCTATTCATATCCATTCCCTTCTACATTTTATCTATAAAATTTTTTAATTTTGTTTTCACATCTTCTTTATTTCTTTGTACATAATTTCCAATAAATGCTCCTAAGAATAACACAACAATTGCTAATATTAATTTGTCTAATCCTGTAATTAAAATCAGAATTGCTATTATCACACCAATAATTGCACCTTTAAATTGATTCCAAAAATCTTTAAAATTGTTCATGCTTTCTCACAACCTTTCCTACCTCAAACTGAGAATTGTTACTTTATGCCTCTTGTGGTTTGTCTGCAACTTTTTTAACAGTGATATTAACTTCATTTACTTCTAAATCTGTTGCTTTTTTTATTTTATCTTTTATACTTGTTTGTAATTTTGCAGATAAATCTTTTATAACTGCTTCTGAGCTTACAACTAAATTTGCATATACTTTTACATTATTCTCTTTATCTAACTCTACTCTTGTTGTAACATCTTCTGTACTCTCAAATCCTTTTGCTACTGAGTTTACTAAATTTTCAATGGTTTCTTTAGAAATCATCAATTTACCACTTTCATTTTCTAATAAAACCCCTTGTCTTTCGTTAATTTGTTCTTTTGAGCTTGAACCAAAGAATATACATTTAATAGAAAGTAGTATAAATACAACACTAACACCTAATATAACTTTGCTCCATACATCACTTGTAATGGCACTATTTACAATTTGTCCAACTAATTCTGGTTCTAACCATCTAAATACTAATAAACATGCTAAAATAGATACTATTAACATAACATATGAATATATGATTAATGTAATTTTTTCTAAAATTTTCATTTCATTCCTTCTCCTTTATTTTTTATATAATTTTTTACTTATATTGTTGATTCTTTTTTGTAATTAAATTTTCATTATAACCTTTTAATTTTCATCAGAATTATTTTCTTCTGTTACTTCTTTCTCTTCTTCTTTTTCATTCATAACTGCATCTGTATTAACCCCCTGAACATGTACGTTCACTTCTTCTACTTTTAATCCTGTCATATTTTCTACTGATTTTTTTACTCTATTTTGAATTTCAAAAGCAACATCCGGTATTCTTGAACCATATTCTACAATAATGTTCACATCTATCTTCGCTGTATCTTCATCAATATCTACTTTAATTCCTTTTGCTAAATTTTTCTTTCCACTTAATACTTCTGTAATACCTCCTGCAAATCCTCCAGACATACTAGATACCCCTTGTACTTCTGAAACAGCAACACCTGCTATAACTGCTACAACATCACTTGATATCTGAATTCCTTCATTTTCTGTTTTTATCTCTTCATCTAATTCTACAACTTCCCCTTTTTCTGCATTTTTATTTTCTTCACTCATATGAATTCCTCCTCATTTTTTGTGTGACATTATCTTTTTTCTTGCAAAAGAAAAAGATATACTTATTTTTCCATATAAGTATATCAATTTTTTCTCAAATTTACAACCATTTTCACAATATTTACACTTTTTTAAGAAAAAGTTGCCAATGGGGACGTGCCATTTTGGCAACCTTTTAGCTAGAAAGTAAAAAGTATAATTTTTTAATTAAACAAAAGTTGCCAAAATGGCACGTCCCCATTGGCAACTTTTATTCAAAAATATCAAATTCTTGTATAGGATTTCCTCTTAAATAATCTTGTATTGCCATTCTTTTGGCATTTTCACCTTGTATTTCTAACACTTTCAAAATACCTTCTTTGCATTTTACAAATATACCATCTTTAGGATCAGATACAATAACTGTACCATTTGTTAAAAATCCTAAATTTTCTGCATAAATTTCATCCTTTCCTGCTACTTTTACTTTCCAAAACTTTATCTTTTTTCCATTCAAAAATGTATAGGCTCCCATAATTGGATTTAATCCTCTAACTAGATTTTTAATTTCTTCAGCAGTTTTATGGTTCCAATCAATTTTCGCCATATCTTTTGATAGCATTGGTGCAATTGTATAGTCTTCTCCTTGTTTTTCCCTTGGTGCTATTCCTTTTTCAATTTGTTTTAACGTTTCTACTAATAACTTTCCACCAATTACTTTTAATCTATCCCATAATTCTCCTGTTGTTTCTTCTTCACCAATTTGCACTTCTTGTTTTAAAATCATATCTCCTGTATCCATACCTACATCCATATACATAGTTGTCACACCCGTTATTTTATCTCCATTTAATACTGCCCATTGAACAGGTGCTGCCCCTCTATATTGAGGTAATAATGATGCATGTACATTGATACAACCATATGGTGGAATATCTAATATTTCTTTTGGTAAAATTTTTCCATAAGCCACTACACAAATAACATCTGGTTGTAACGCTTTTAATTCATTTACAAATTCTTCATTATTTTTTACTTTTTCTGGTTGATAAATCGTTAAATTATTTTCCATTGCAAATTCTTTTACAGGACTTGGAATCATTTTCATTCCTCTTCCTTTTGGTCTATCTGGATTTGTTACCACACCGATAATTTCATAACCTGCTTCATAGATTGCTTTTAGGCTTTCTTCTGCAAAGTCTGGTGTTCCCATAAATACAATTTTCATAGGCTTCTCCTTTTCTTATTTTATAGAAAATCATTATTTTTCTGGTTCAATATACTCCAAAGTTCCTGGAATAATTTTATCAATAAATAATTCTCCCTCTAAGTGGTCAAGTTCATGTGAAATCGCTTGTGCTAATAACTCTTTTGCCTTTACTCGCATTCTTTTTCCTTCTCTATCTGTATATTCTGCTACCACTTCTGCTGGTCTAATTACTTTTGCAAATTCATTTGGAAAACTTAAACATCCTTCATCTACTTCTTGTTCTCCTTTTGTTTTAATAATTACTGGATTAATTAATACAATTGGTCCATGGTCATCATATAAATCAATTACGACTATTCTTTTTAATACACCTACTTGAACAGCAGCTAGTCCTACTCCATTATATTTATGCATAGTTTCTATCATATCATCAATTAAAGATTGTATTTTTTCACTTGCAATATCTTCTTCTGGAACTTCTCTTGATTTTTTCTTTAAAATGTCATCTCCTTGATATCTAAGATTTCTAATTGCCATCTATATTCCTTCCTTTCATTAACTCATATTGTTTGGATTAATATCAATTGCAACCCTCGTATCTTTTATATTTTCCTGATATATCTCCTTTATACAAGCATTTAAAATTTCATTTGCTTCTTCTGTCATCTTTCCTTTTATAATAATCCTCCATCTATATCGATTTTGAATTTTATCAATGGGACAAGGCATTGGTCTTAAAACTTTAAATTCTTCGTTGTTTAATCTTTCTTCTAAATATTGATATATTTTACTAGATACCTGTTTTATTTCTAGCTCTTGATAACTATTTAATCCAATTAATATTATATCGCAAAATGGTGGATATTTCAACTGTTTTCTTAGAGCAATCTCTGTTTCATAAAACAAATCATAATTCTGTTTTTGTGCACAAATAATACTAAAATTATCTGGATTATATGTTTGAATCACTACTTTTCCTGGTAAATTTTCCCTTCCTGCTCTTCCTGCTACTTGTGTTAAAATCTGGAAAGTTCTTTCATTTGCTCGATAATCATCAATATTTAAAGAACTATCTGCTGCAATCACACCTACTAATGTCACATTTGGAAAATGATGTCCTTTTACCACCATTTGTGTTCCAATTAAGATATCTATGTTTTCATTTTTAAATTTGTTTAAAATTTCTTCATGTGAATTCTTTTTAGTTACTGTATCAATATCCATTCGAATAGTAGATGCCTCTGGAAATTGTTTATGAATTTCTTGCTCTAATTTTTGTGTTCCTGTTCCAAAATATCGTATTTTGTCACTATGACATTCTGGACAAATGGTTACAATATTTTCTTCATGTCCACAATAATGACATTTTAGTTTTCTTTCATAACTATGATATGTCATACTAATATTACAGTTTGGACATTTAACCGTATACCCACAATTTCTACACATAATAAATGTAGAATATCCTCTTCTATTTAAAAACAAAATCGTTTGTCTTTTCTGTTTCAAGTTTTCTTCAATACTATTATATAATTCCATACTAAGCATTGAACGATTTCCATTTGCCAATTCTTGTTTTAAATCAATAATTTCCACCTTTGGCAATGATGAATGATTGGCTCTTTTTGTTAAAGTTAATAGTTGTATCTTAGTATTTCCATATGCATCTTCATTTGTCGCATGATAAAAAGTTGTCATGTCTGGTGTTGCGCTTCCTAATACCAATGGTGCTTGATTTTCTTTTGCTAAAACTTTAGCAATCTCTTTAGCATTATATCTCGGATTGGTTTCTGATTTATAAGAACTATCATGTTCTTCATCTATGATAATAATTCCTATATTTTCAATTGGTGCAAATATTGCAGACCTTGCGCCTATAACAATTCTTGCCTTTTTTTCTCGAATTCTTTCCCATTCATCATGCCTTTCTCCGATTGATAATTTACTATGTAAAATGGCAATTTCCTCTTTTCCAAATCGTGAAATAAATCGATCTAACATTTGTGGTGTTAACGATATTTCTGGAACTAACACTATCGCATTTTTACCAATGTTTAATACTTTTTCAATTAATTGTAGATATACTTCTGTTTTTCCAGAACCTGTTACACCATATAATAAAAATTGTTGATATTGTTTATTGTCTATAGTTTCTTCTACCTTTTTATAGGCATTTTCTTGTTCTTCTGTTAGATTTAATTTACATGTTTTTTCACAATCTCTCCCCAATAGTGGATTTCTTTCTACTTTTTTTTCTACAATTTCTAAATATCCATTCTTTACTAAAGTATTGACAATTCCTCTTGCACAGTCTGTAAACATTTCAATTTCCGGTACTGTTGTTCCTTCATTATCTTTTATAAAATTTAATACTCTTTTTTGTTTTTCTGATTTTATCTTTTCAGTTTCTATTTCAAATTCAATTTCTTCTAAATCTTTTTTTAGATACACACAATTGATTGTTTTATCTTGAATTCTTTTTTCTTTATTTTTATTTCTTGTTCCTGGTGTTAACATTAGTTTAATACAATCAGACACATTACAAAAATATCTTTTTGCCATCCATTTTGCTAGTGCGATTTGTTTATCTGTTAAATTTTCTTCTAATTTAGCTATATCTTTTACTTCAAAAGCTGATGTTTCCTTCAATCCTACAACAAATGCTTCTGTTAGTTTTCCCCCATTACCAAAAGGAACTAATACTTTACTTCCTACTAATATTAGTTCTTCTAATTCCTTTGGTATATTATAATCAAAGGTTCTATTTAATTTTTTTGCTCCTCTATTGATAATGACTTCTGCTATCATGAATGCTCCTTTAAAATTTCTTTTTATTATTTTGAACTAATTTTATTCTATTACTATTTATATCATAGACACATTTTTATTTCAACAAATTTAAGCTAGTTAATATGTAAAAAACAGCTTTTTTTATTTAGGATAGATTAGTTGAAAAGAGTGGAATTTTTGACTTTTTCCATTTTTTATAGTATAATTTATATATGTGAAGAGGCCTAATGAAGGGAGGAATGTATATGGGACTAATAGGTAATATACGTGGATTTCTTTTAGGTTCAAGAGATACACAAGCAGCAAAAGTACAAGAAAATGATGAATATGAAAAATTAACATTAGCAGAAAGAATCGTTGGTTTAGTATATAAAATTAAAACCATAAATACTTTTGATAGTAGTATATGGAATTTATCAAATGTTTCTATTTATGACTTACAAAGAAGAAGTTTAGAAGAATTGCAAAGACTTAATTCTAGTTTAGAAAATAGGCTTGTAGAACTTCATAAACAAAAAGAAAGAGAAAAAAAGCAATCCACAAAGAGAAGCTCTTGAAGCTTCTAAATGGACAGGTAAAAAACCTGAATATATGAGTGATAAAGATTTTGACAGATTTCAAAGAAGTGATGATTCTAGATAAATGATAAAATAAAAAAAGATGTTGTAATTTAAGTAACATCTTTTTTTATTTTATCATTCATTTATTCACAGCATTTTTATTTATTTTGATTTTCTTATCTTTTTTATTGATAATCGCAATTTTGCTTATGCAGATTAATATTGCACATGCAAAAATTAGCATATGTCGATACACAAATCTAGGATGTAAAATAGTATGATTTGCAAGCACTATATACCATATAAGTGGCATAATTGCTATCAGTAAGAAAGGACCTATTTCTTTTATATATTGTGAAAATGGTTTTGCTTTAACCGTTATCGTATTAATTTTGATTAATATGATTAACTGCATAACAATACCAAAAACAATTATACTTTGTATATTATCTAATAAAAAGATTTTTAATTCTTCTAGCAATTCTAATCCACTATTTGGATTATATCTTTCTGTTCTATAAAATACTTGTGCAATTGCAGATTTTATTAATCCTTGATGATACAATACATCATAGATAATCCACTTACTTGCCCATGTTAATATATATCCAATAAACCAAATAATGCTTGATTTTAATGTGATTTTTATAAGTGTTTTATAATCTTTTTTCTGTTTTTGCATTTTTAACAAATAAATACATAATGGCATTGCTAGTGTAATTAATGGTACTGTTAAAAAGTCTACAAAATTTGTTATACAACCTATTACAAAAAAATACATATATAAGTTTTTGATTTTATCTATTCGTTTTAAAAGAATAATACAAGATATCATCATTACAATAAACACTGGACTACTTTCCAATGAATACGATACAAAAAAGTATCCTTGCACTATTAATGCATATCCAAATATCAATGCTATTAGTATCCCCAACTGCTTTTTTAATAAATATATTAAATAGATAAACATGAGAACAAATAAGATAAGTAAAAAAGTTCTAATTCCCATAATATCAAAAAATATTAATAATATTCTATATATTGGCATATATCCATGCCAATACCTACCATATGTAATAGATATCTCAATTTTTTCATCTAAGAAATCATGTAATTCTCCTACAGGATTATAATAATCAACAGTATTAATCGTTAGTCCTCCATTTTCATCTACATTGATTGATGCTAATTCTCCTAATGTATCTGTTAATACTTGTATTGTTTTCCCTTTTTTATAATTTTTTCTCATAGCCATATAAGAATATATTGGATCTGTATTATCTATAGAATATGCTTCATTTATGATGATTGCATCTGTATAATTATTATTCGTAACAGATGAAAATTTAGATATTTTATGTACATTTCCTTCCTCTAAAAGAATATTCGAAGAACTTTTTACATTCTCTTCTATAATGTCTGATGGAAATAAAGAAGTGATACACAAACTAACATTAAATATAAGTAATAAGATGATCCATACCTTGGCATATTTGATTATCTTTTTGAATATGTTTTTCATATCTTTACGATTCCTTTATTTTATATTTATTTTTATTCATTGCTAATTTACAAATCAATATAACATGTCTCATACCATCTCGTATCGTTCGTATATGAGACTTTTTTTGTCTTAAGTCTTTTCTTAAAACTGTTGGTACTTCTAAAATTTTTAGATTATTTATCTTGGCTTTTATAATCATCTCAGAAGCATATTCCATTCCCTCTTGCACTAAATGTATCTTTTTCATACTTTCTGTATTATATGCTCTTAATCCACAGTGATAATCTTTAATCGGTGTATGAAAAAAGAAATTAGCAAATGCTGATAATCCTTTTACACCTACTATATGTGAAATAGACATTGCCCCCTTTTCTATGCCACCTTTAAATCGATTTCCTACTACTAAATCATACCCCTCTCTTAATCCTCTTATATAGTCCTGCAAATTGCTAAAATCATAACTCCCATCGCTGTCTCCCATAATACAATACTTTCCACTTGCATGATTCATACCATTGATTAATGTATTTCCATAACCTTTTTCCTTGCAAACAACAACTTTTGCTCCATTGTTTTCAGCAATTTTCCTACTATTATCCTTACTATTGTTGTCTGCTACTAAAATTTCTGCATTTAATTGATTATTGGCTATATAGTCCTTTATTTCCTTTATACAATATTCTAATGATTTTTCCTCATTTAAACACGGTAATATGAATGTAATTTCCTTCTCCATTTATATTTCTCCTCTTATTTTTCATTCTATTTATATCATACCTTATTCTTGATTTCAACATTAACCTTATTAATGCAATTATTCAGTGTATAAATATTTAAGAACTCGTTTAATATCCAATATCTTTAGTTCTATGGAAATCATAAATATGCACATAAAAAACTACTCTTGATAATATCAAAAGTAGTTCTTTATTTCTATGCTGTTTCTTTTTCTTCATTTTCTGGCACTTGTCTTTTCTTCTTACCTTTTTGTTGTTTTGATTTATTCGTATTTATGATAATATCTGGTGCTTCATTATCTAATATGGTTTGTTTTGTAATAATACATTTCTCAATATTTGGATTTGATGGGATATCAAACATGATATCTCTCATTCTTTCCTCTATAATAGAACGCAATCCTCTTGCTCCTGTTTTTCTTTCAATTGCTTTATCTACAATTGCTCCTAATGCATCTTCTTCAAATATTAATTCCACTCCATCAATTTCAAATAATTTTTGATATTGTTTAATTAATGAATTTTTAGGTTCTTTTAATATTTCGATTAATGCTTCTCTATCTAGCTCCTGTAAAGTTGCTACAATTGGTAGTCTTCCTATGAACTCCGGAATTAAACCATATTTTAATAAATCTTGTGGTAATAATTCTTTAAAGACCTCATATTTACTGATTTCCTTTGTACTTTCTATCTTAGAACCAAATCCAATAGATTTTTTTCCTGTTCTATCTTTGATAATATTTTCTAGTCCTTCAAATGCACCTCCACAGATAATTAATATGTTTTCTGTATTGATTTGAATCAATTCTTGATTTGGGTGTTTTCTTCCTCCCTGTGGTGGTACTGATGCTATAGTTCCTTCAATGATTTTTAATAATGCTTGTTGTACACCTTCTCCACTAACATCTCTCGTAATAGATGGATTTTCTGATTTTCTAGTGATTTTATCAATTTCATCTATATAGATAATACCTTTTTCTGCCTTTTGAACATCTCCATCTGCTGCTTGAATGAGTTTTAATAAGATATTTTCAACATCTTCTCCCACATATCCTGCTTCTGTTAATGTTGTTGCATCTGCAATTGCAAAAGGAACATCTAAAATTCTTGCCAAAGTTCTTGCAAGTAATGTTTTTCCACATCCAGTTGGTCCTAATAATAAGATATTACTTTTTTGTATTTCTACATCATCATCTTTACTTGCATATTCTTCATGAGCAATTCTTTTATAATGGTTATATACTGCAACAGATAATGTTTTTTTTGCATCTTCTTGCCCAATCACATAATCATCTAATACTTTTTTGATTTCTCTTGGGCTTGGAATATCATTTAATTCATTTAATGTATATCCTGCTTTATCATCATCATATAATTCAGATTCAATAATACTATTGCAAAGGTCTATACATTCATCACAAATATATACACCTGGACCTGCAACAATTTTTCTAACATTTTCTTGTGCCTTACCACAAAATGAACATCTTACACTTTTTGGTACATCATTTTTTGCCATTTTATTCTCTCCTTAATTTTAAAATCTCTTATATTATATTAAATTTAATAATTATTATACACTAATTATTTTATATTACAATAAAAAGATTTTATATTTATTTTCTTTTGTCCATAATTCCATCAATTAATCCATATTTTAAAGCTTCTTCTGCTGTCATATAATTATCTCTTTCTGTATCTTTCTCTATTTGTTCAACTGTTTGACCTGTTCTATCACTTAAGAATTTTGTCAATTTTTCTCTTGTTTTTACTAAATGGTCTGCATGAATTTTTATTTCTGTTGCTTGACCTGAAAGTCCGCCACCACCGATTAATGGTTGATGAATTAAGATTTCTGCATTTGGTGTTGCAAATCTTTTTCCTTTTTCTCCAGCCGCTAAAAGAGCTGCTCCCATACTAGCTGCCATTCCTATGCAAATCGTTGATACTGGACATTTTATATAATTCATTGTATCAATAATCCCCATTCCGTCTGTAATAGAACCTCCTGGTGAATTAATGTATAAATTGATATCTTTATCTGGATTTTCTGATTCTAAGAATAATAATTGTGCAATAACCAAACTTGCTGTTGTTGGATTTACATCTTCTCCTAAAAAGATAATTCTGTCTTTTAATAATCTTGAGAAAATATCATATGATCTTTCTCCTTTACTTGTTTGTTCTATAACATAAGGTACTAAACTTGCTTTTTCTAACATTTAAAATTCCTCCTTTTTAATTTTATGATAAAATTATCATTTACTTAAAATATCAAATATTTATCTTTTTTATAAAATTTTAAATCTCATTATTTCTTATAAAATTATTTATGATAATATTTTCTGACAATTATTTTTACTATATTCTACTAAAATCTAAATGTCAAAAAAGCTGGGGTTAAAATTTAACTATGACATTTAACACCCCAACCTTTCATGATTTTACTCTATTTTATTTTTGCATTTTCTACTAAAAATTCTAGTGCTTTTTCTGATTCTAATCCTTGTTTAATGTAATTTCTTACATTTTCATTTTTCATGAATTCTTCATCATTTTCTCTACCATAATTTTTAGCCATTTCTTTCATTTTTTCTTCTACATCGATATCTGGTACTTCTATTTTTTCAGCTTTAATAACTGCTTCAATTGCTAAACGAGACTTGATTGCTTCAATTGCTTGAGGCTCATATTCTTTTTGCATTTCTTCTTTTGTTTTACCCATCATTTGAAGATATTGGTCTAATTTTAATCCTTGATATGCTAATCTTTGTTCCATATCTTTTAACATATTTTCTGTTTCTGTTTCAATCATTCCTGATGGAATATCCACTTTTACATTTTCACATACTGCTTTGATAACAGCATCTTGTGTTTCATATTTTGCTCTTTCATCATTTTGTTTTTGTTGTTTTTCTTTAATACTTTCTTTTAATTCTTTTAATGTATCAAATTCACTAACATCTTTTGCAAATTCATCATCTAATGTTGGTAATTCTTTTTTCTTGATTTCATTTACTTTTACTTTAAATGTAGCATCTTTTCCTGCTAAATCTTTTGAAAAATATTCATCTGGGAATTTTACTTTAATATCTTTTTCTTCATCAATTTTCATTCCAATAATTTGATCTTCAAATCCTGGGATAAATGTATTGCTTCCAATTTCTAAGTCATGATTTTCTGCTTTTCCGCCTTCAAAAGCAACTCCATCTACAAATCCTTCAAAATTAATATTTGCTATATCTCCTTTTTCTACTGGTCTATCTTCTACAGATATTAATCTTGCGTTATGTTCTTGCATATGTCCTAATTCATGTTCTACATCTTCATCTGTTACTTTATATTCTATTTTTTTGATTTCTACACCTTTATATTTTCCTAGTTCTGCTTCTGGTTTTGTTTGGAATACTGCTGTAAAAATTAAGTCTTGACCTTGTCCAATTTGTGTTACTTCTATATCAGGTCTACTAACTACTTGTAATTTATTTTCTTCTACTGCTTTTTCTAATTCTTCTGGAACTACTTCATTAAAAGCATCTTCATAGAATATTTCTTTTCCATAATATTTTTCAACAATATTCATTGGTGCTTTTCCTTTTCTAAATCCAGGGATATTAAAATATTTTGCACTTTTAAAATATACTTTTTTAATAGCCTCATCAAATTTTTCAGCTTCTATTGTTACATTTAATTTTACTTCATTTGCGTTTTCTGTTTTTTCTACTTTACATTCCATTCTTATTCAATCCTTTCTTTAATCATATAGCTTAATTATTATACCACATTTTTCCTAATTTGCAAGGATTTTTAAATATTTTTTGAAAAATACTTGTTTTTTTCATACTTTTGTGTTAAACTTGTTAATAGTCAGTTTATTTTAAAAATTAGGAGGTGCAATTCAGAATGGCTAAATGTGCAATATGTGAAAAATCAGTTAATCACGGAAATAAACTTAGCATTACACGTTCTCACATCAGTAAAAGATCACCACGTACATGGAAACCAAATTTAAGAAGTGTTAAAGTTACAGAAAATGGTGAAACAAAAAGAATTTATGTATGTGCTAAATGTTTAAGAGATGGAAAAGTAAAGAGAGCATAAGCTCTTTTTTTGATACAAAGATATTCTTTAGTATAAGGAAAAGGACCGCAACAAACGTACGGTCTTTTTCGTTATTATACCCCTTTTTTATATCTACTCAATTTTTAGCTTATTTTTTACTTTCTTCCTCATTTTTATATAACTATCAATTTTTATCTTTAATTCCAAATATTAGTTTTACAAAACCTCTCAAAAATTTTGGAACTTTTTTAACTACAATCGTCATATATGTATCCCTCCTTTTATATTAGCATGCTAGCCACATAAATCCAACGCATACCACGACTAATCCTATTATAAATAGCCACCCAGTCATTGGAAGTAATAAAACAAGTAATATGCCTAATCCTAAACCTATCAAACAAATCGCAAGTGTCTTTCTAAATAATTTTAACATGTTTATTACCTCCATTCTCTTTTGTATATTATATTCCTCTCTCTTTTTTATGTTACATTTATGGTAACTCTTTTAAAAACTATCTATAAATCAATCTAGATTTCTATTATTAATCCTGTTCACAATTTGTTCTACACCTTTATCCATTGACTTTTCATTAATTTTTCTTTAAAATATATAGTAATTTCAAAAAAGAAAGAATTATACTTATCATAAGAAGGGATGATATATGAACAAAAAAGATGCAGTAAAAATGATAGAAATTTTAAAACAAACTTATCCAGATGCTACTTGTAGCTTGGATTTTGAAACACCTTTTCAAGCAGTTGTTGCTGTTATTCTTTCTGCACAATGTACAGATGAAAGAGTTAATAAAACAACACCTGCCCTTTTTGAAAGATGTAAAACAGTAAAAGATTTTTCAAATATAGATATAAAAGAACTGGAAGATCTTATTCATCCTTGTGGCTTTTTTAAGAATAAAGCCAAAAATATTAAATTATGTGCAAATCAAGTACTAGAAAAATTTAATGGGCAAGTACCAAATAACATGGAAGATTTAATGAGTTTAGCAGGTGTTGGTAGAAAAACTGCCAATGTTGTCATGTTAGAGGTTTTTGGCGTTGCAGAAGGCATTGCCATTGATACACATGCTAAAAGAATTTCGAATTTAATCGGTTTATCAAATGAAAAAGAACCTGAAAAAATTGAACAAGATTTAATTAAAATTTTTCCAAAAAAATATTTGAAAGATATTAACCACTTATTTGTTTGGCATGGTAGAAATACTTGTATTGCTAGAAATCCAAAGTGTGATGTTTGTACAATTAATGGTTATTGTAAACATTATAAGAAAGTATGTAATAAGAAATAAAGATTTTACATATTTCTTTATTTTTTAATATTTTCATATTTTGTATATTTATTTATCTTTTCCGCATACTACTATGTAGAGGTGATTTTTTGACAAATATTAATTGTTCACTAAATTGTATTTATCAAAAAGATGGTAAATGTTCCTACTCTAGTATCACACCTACCATTTTTTCAACAACAAGTGAATGTACTTACTTTGTTGATAAATCAGAAAAAGACACTCATTAACCAACCGGTGGGACTATTGGAACCAGATTTATTGGGAACCTATTGTATTTTAATGAATCCAAATAAATCTGGTTCCAATAGTCCCACCCGGTTGGTTATTTTTTATTATTGACAAATTCCCTTTTCCGTTATATATTTCTGTTAATATTAATTTAAAAGGAGGATATTATGTTAAAGAAGAAACTAAAAATTATATTTTTAATTGCTTTGTTACTTATCTCTTTATTTACACCTATTGTCAACGCTGAAAATGAAGTTGAAGTTGAGACTACAACAACTGATCAGGTAAATCCTATCAGTGAAACACAAGAAACAGTAACAATAAAAGAAGGAGACGAATACTTATTTCAAGATACTGTAACTGTTGATACTCCAGTTGATGGAAATTTGTTTATTATGGCAAATACAGTTACCATTAATACTCAAGTTGGTGGAGATGCCTTTATATTTGCTAACACCCTTAATATAGAAGAAGACGGCTATATTTTAAATAACGTGTTTGCATGTGCCAATACCATTAATGTCAAAGGTGTTGCTTATAACATCTATTCTGTTGGCGATACATTAACGATTGATGGATTTGTATATAGAGACGTTAAAAGCATCTGTAATACACTTAATATCAATAGTATGATTGGAAGAAATGTTTTTGTTGACTGCTCTTCTATCAATTTTAAAGAAAAACCAGATACAGAAGATACTCCTAGTATTGCATCTTATGGAAGTATTCAAGGAGATTTAAATTATTCTTCTGATCAAGAAATTTCAATCCCTGATGGTTATGTTTCTGGAGAAACACATTTCTCTCAATTACAAAATAATACATTTGATATTTCAAATTATATGTATTCTTTAGGTGCTATACTAGTATCTGCAATTGTTCTATGGTTAATTGGCTTATGGATTTCTCCAAAATTATTACATAATGCAAGTCATCCTATAACATTAAGAAAAGCTTTACAAATTATAGGGTTAGGAATATTAGTTCCAATTGTTATTACTCTATTATCTGTCATCATCTTACTTATTCCTATCACTAGTCAACTTACGATATTACTACTTTGTGTATTAGCTATTCTTTTCTTCATTAGTACATCTGTTGCAATTATTAGTATAAATACTATTATCTGTAATAAATTAAAAATTACGCAAAACTTATATAAATTAGGATTTTTAATTGTTACTACTATTATCTACTGGTTATTAACTCTAATTCCTTATGCAGGTATGGTTATTTCATTAATTGCAATTATATGGGGAATTGGTAGTATTTCATATAGCCTTTTAATAAAAGAAAAATCTGATGAAAAGAATTTAGACTCTGACAAAAAGATTTCAAAGTCTGAAGAGAAAAAAGAGAAAGTTGAATCTAAAACAGAAAAAGAAAATGCATCTGATAAATCAACAAATGCAAAAAAAGAAGATAAATCTGAATAAATATTTCAAAAGAAGGAATCTGCATCGTCAGATTCCTTCTTTGCCTAGTTTCTATTCTAGTTTTGTGTGTTAGATTATGGTTTACAAGTTTCCTGTTACAGTCAATATCGTTTTAGCATTGTCACTCATCACCTTCACTTTCTTCATAATTTTTTTCAAATGAAGTTGATGAAAAAATCTCCTTAAGGCATTCCGGCAAGTCGTCAGGTGAGATATAAAACACAAAATCATCTAACGCATTTTCCGGGCAGCAAAAATCATAGTCCCCGTCATCATGCAACTTTATATCTTTCAGTTCAGCCACATGATATTCGGCACAACAATTACAAGGAAAGATTATCCGGAGATTTTCAGCTGTCGGTTTAAGCTCCGGATTAAGTGCTTCTATTTCTGCTTTATCTTCACCACTTAATATCCACCATGAATATTGAGGTGATAAATAATCCTGTAATTTTTTCATATATACCTCCAAATAAATTTATTCTAGGTATCTAACACACTTATTTCAAGCCATCTAGGTAATATATAGTATATTCTAATTTATGTCAATTGTCAACAAGAGCTATGACAATTTTGGGAACGATTTGAGGGAAATTTGAGTCCGTCCCCAAAATCCCTCAAATCGTTTCCAAGTTGGTCATTCTTCCTTTTTTAGTTCATCTATAATCACTTTATAATCTACTGCATTTAGGATAGCCGTTCCTGCAACTAAAATATTGGCACCTGCTTTCTTTACTTCTGGCGCTGTTCTTAAGTTAATTCCACCATCTACTTCTATGTCTATTTCTAAATGGTTATCGTCAATATAGTTCTTTAATGTTCTTACCTTTTCTGTCATTTCACTCAAATAACTTTGTCCACCTTTTCCTGGTTCTACTGTCATAACTAAACACATATGGATATATGGTAAATATTTATATACTTCTTCTATCTTCGTATTTGGTTTTACAGATATTCCTACCTTACAATGATTTTGTTTTATATAGTTTATTGTTTCCATTATTTCTTGTTCATCTTTACATGCTTCCAAATGAAATGTTATGATGTTTGGTTCTACTGCACTAAAATCATCCACTGCTTTTTTGATATCATTTACCATTAAGTGAACATCTAATGGTGCATTGGATATTCTTCTAATATAGGAAGCATATTCTAACATAGTTTGATATGTATTTTTTTCCACAAACTCACCATCCATCACATCTATGTGAAAATAATCTGTCTTAGATGCTTCTAACGCAAAAAATGTTTTTGACTCCTCTCCTTTTTTTACTGAAAGAATTGATGTTGAAACTTCTACCATTTTCTTTCCTCCTTTTCTTTTAATTCTTGATATATTTTGCAAAATCGTTCATATCTTGCTTTATCAATCTCTCCATTTTCTACTGCTCTTTTTATTCCACAATTTTCTTCTTTTATATGTGTACATCCTATAAATTCACAATTTTCTTCATATTGTTTAAATTCTTTAAAATAACGAAACAACTCTTTACTTTCTATTTCTGATATATCAAACGTTGAAAAGCCCGGTGTATCTGCTATATAAGTATTTTTATCTATTTCATATAATTTGATAGCTGTTGTTGTATTTTTTCCTCTTTTATTTTTCTTACTAATTTCTCCTTCTTGTGTTACATCTCTATTAAATATTCCATTAATTAAGGTAGATTTTCCAACACCGGAATTTCCTGAAAATGCATTCACATTATTTTTTAATACTTCTTTTAATTCATCAATTCCTTTTCTTTGTTTTGCATCTGTCAATATAACGGTATATCCTATATTACTATATATTTGTTTTATATTTCTAAACTCTTCTTTTTGGTCTAAATCCGTTTTATTTAACACAATAATGCTATTCACTCCTACAAATTCTGCAAAAGCTAATTGTTTATCTAGCATCAATAAATCTGGTTTAGGATCTTTACTTGAAACCACAAATATAATTTGTGTGATATTCGCAAGTTTTGGTCTTTTTATATAAACTTTTCTTTCATAAATTTTCTCTATAACCGCTTTCTTTTCTTTTTCATCTGTAACGGTTATATCTACTATATCTCCAACAACAGGTGTTATCTCTTCCTTCTTAAATTTTCCCCTTGCTGTTGTTTCATAGATTTCGTTTTCTACTTTTACTTGATATAGATTCGATATATTTTCTATAATTAATCCTTGCATATTTCCTCCATTTTGTCTCATTGAGATTTGTTTTTCTTCACGACATTTTGTCTCATTGGAATCGTTTTTCTTTGCGACATTATCATTATATACGAAAAAAGTTCAATTCGCAATTGCTAATTGAACTTTTTGTTATTAAGAAAAACTTACTGATGATGTATTATCTAAATTAACGTTTTGTGTTCTAGTCCAGTTACCGCCATTAGTATCTGTAATTATTAAAGTAACTTTCACTGTTCCTCTTCCAGTAATCTCTGTAGTTTTAGTTGTTGTATTTTTATCCACTCCTGAATCTGTATAAACTGTACTATCATCAACCTTTAATTCTATTTTTACATTTTTTACAACAGTTGTTTCTTCATCCTCTTCTGAACTTTCTTTATATCCACCTGTAATTGATTTTACATCAATTGTTACAGTAGCCTTTTTATCTTCAACTACTTGATTTACAGTTAATGTAATTGTCGTTCCTTCGTCTACTGTTGTCCCTCCTGTTACACTTTGTTTAGTAACTTTTCCATTATCTGTTGTTGCCTCTACATAACTAATTGTGACCTTTAATCCTTGACCTTCTAGTGTTGATTTTGCATTTGCTTCTGTTTGTCCTACAACATTTTGAACTGTAACTTGTTTAATTCCTGTTCCTGTACTTACATGTATTTTTATAGTGTCTCCTGCATATGCTTCAGACTCTGCTTCTACTTCCTGAGAAATAACATATCCCTCTTGTACTGTTTTACTTGTTTCTTCTACAATTTCAGCTTTTAAGTTCGCTTCTTCTAAAGCATTTACAGCTTCTTGTCTTGTCATTCCTACTACTTTAGGTACTGTCGTTTTTTCTTGTCCTTGACTGATAACAACACTTATTGTACTACCTTCTTTTACATTATAATTTTCTCTGTATGTAGGATCTTGAGAAATAACATATCCTTCTGGAACATCTTTATTATATTCTTCGCTTGATACTTCAAATACTAACTTCAAATCTTCTGCAGTCTTCTGTGCCTCTTCTTTTGACATTCCCACAACATTTGGAATTTGAACTTCTGCTGGATTTGTTATTCCCAAATATGCTAGAGTTCCACCAAAAGCAATTGCAAATAATAGAATAAGACCAATAAAAGAACTTAATACTTTATGTCTTTTTATAAATGCAATAAATTTATTATCTTTCTTTCCATTTCTTTTATTCTTATCTTCTTCCTCTATATTTCCATATAAATCTGTATTAATTTTTTGTGTTCTTGCTGTTGCATCATAATCTCTATCATCCACAAAATCACCATTTGGATTTTTTAATGCTTGCCTCAAATCAGCTAACATATCTGTTGCAGATTGATATCTTAAAGTCGTATCTTTTTTTAAGGCCTTCATAATAATTCTATTGACTGCTGATGGTAAATTTGGATTTAATTCTATTGGTTCTTCTGGTTCTTCTTGCATATGTTTTAATGCAACAGAAACTGGTGTATCAGCATCAAATGGAACTCTTCCTGTTACCATTTCATACATAACAACACCTAAAGAATATAAATCTGATTTGGCATCTGTATACCCACCTCTTGCATGTTCTGGTGAAAAATAGTGTACAGAACCAATGGTTGTTCCAAAAGCTGTAATCGTAGAATTAGAAACCGCTTTTGCAATTCCAAAATCCGTAACCTTTGCGATACCATCCTCTGTTATAATGATATTATGTGGTTTAATATCTCTATGAATAATATTATTTTTATGTGCCATTTCTAATGCAGAAGCAATTTGAATCGCCACATTTACTGACCATTTCCATGGAAGTGGTCCTCTCTCTTCTACAATAATTTCTTTTAATGTTTTTCCTCTAATCAATTCCATAACGATATAATATAGATTATCCTCTGAACCAACATCATAAATAGATACAATATTTGGGTGTGTTAGTCTGGCTGCTGATTGTGCTTCTATTTCAAAACGTTTAATAAACTCCTCATCTGTTGTAAATTCATCTTTTAAAACCTTTACAGCTACATTTCTCTTTAAAACTTTATCCTCTGCTCTATAAACTGTAGCCATACCTCCATTACCAACTTTTTCAATAATTTCGTACCTATTCCCTAATATTTTTCCTTCTAAAATCATATTTATCTCTCCTTAATATGTTTAATATGTAGATTGCTTTTGATTATTATATATTTTTGATAACAATAACAGTAATATTATCATAGCCACCATTATCATTTGCTAATTTTACCAATTCTTTTGGTGCCTGTTCTATATCTTTCTTAGCCCATTCAAATATCTTTTCTTTTGGAACCAAATTCGTTAATCCATCTGAATTGATAATTAATATATCATCTTTTAAGAACCCTTTTACCATTACATCTGGCTCTACAAAAGCATTACACCCTAAAGCCTTCATTAACATATTTTTTTGTGGATGATGTTCTGCTTGTTCTTGTGTAATTGTTCCATCCTTTACCAATTTTTGTACATAACTATGGTCTTGCGTTAACTTTCTCATAAAATCTTTTCTAATTCTATATATTCTACTATCTCCAACATGACCGATAAAGGCTCTATTATTATATATTAAACAAACTTCTAAAGTAGTACCCATTCCTTCTAATTCAGGATTTTCTTTTGACTTTTCATATACTACCATATTGGCATATTCCATGCTACTTCCTACTAATTGAATGATACTTTCTTTGTCTTTTGGAATTTCTTTAAAATTATTTTCTATATAACTTTTTGCTGACTGAATGGCAAGTTTACTAGCAATTTCTCCACCTTTATATCCGCCCATTCCATCTGCTAACATATATAGTTGAACTTCATCTAAGGAATTGGATATATAATAATAGTCTTGATTTATCTCTCTTACTTTACCTATATCTGATTTTGCATAAGCCTTTATCATGTTTTCACCTCGTTTTCCTTTTGTTTTCATAAAATCATGACCAAGATATTCTAAGCGACAAAGTCGCACAAGAAAATCTAACTCTTGCATAACTTTCTTCTAAGGGAACTCACCCATTTCATAGGATGACTTACCTAAGAATATAGAAAAAATTCGTATAAATATACTTGTATCTTTTATATCACAAGTTTCTATTTTTTGCAATTAGTTTACTAAAATTTGTTCATTAGAGACGTGCCTAATCAAACATTTTTCGTCAAAAAGGGATTTTGGGGACGGACTCATTTTTCCCTTTTAATTTCTAAAATTGAATATGCTAAATTTATAAAATATAAAAAATAAAACAATTTTGCATATCTAAATTTGAAATGATTAAAGAAAAAAGTGAGGAATATTCATTTGGCTTTATATCCACAATGAAAATAGCTCACCTTTTTCTTTTAGCATTCTATACAAATTTAACTTACACAAAACTGTACAATGACTTTATACTCTATATTTTTAATGATACTATTCAAAAAGGGAAAAATGAGTCCGTCCCCAAAATCCCGATTTATTTTTTCAATTCTTCTAAGAACATTTCATTTAACATTTTTGGATTTGCTTTTCCTCTAGTTTGTTTCATGGCTTGTCCCACTAAGAATCCCAATGCTTTATCTTTTCCACCTTTATAATCAGCTACTGATTGTGGATTTGCTTCTAATACTTTTAGCACGACTTCTTTGATAGCTCCTTCATCAGAGATTTGTACCCATCCTTTTTCATCAATGATGTCTTCTGGATCTCTTGGATGTTCAAACATTTCTACTAATACTTTTTTGGCAATACTTGAGCTAATGGTTCCTTTATCAATTAAGATGATTAATTTTCCTAATTGATTACTATCAAATGGGATTTCGATTGGTTCCATTTCTGTTTCGTTTAATATTCTTGATATATCAGATATAATCCAGTTATTAACTGCTTTTGGATTATTACATACTTTGATAGCACCTTCAAATAAGTCTGACAAATATTTTGAAGAAGTAATAATATGCGCATCTTTTTCTGATAATCCATATTCTTTTAGATATCTTTCTTTTCTACTTTCTGGTAATTCTGGTAATGATCTTTTAATATTTTCAATATATTCTTCTGATAATTTGATTGCAACCAAGTCTGGATCTGGGAAGTATCTGTAATCTTGTGCATCTTCTTTATCTCTCATTGGGAATGTTTTTCCTGATACGTCATCCCATCTTAATGTTTCTTGCTCTACTTCTCCACCATCTTCAATCACATCAATTTGTCTATCTACTTCATATTCAATAGCTCTTGTGATACTTCTAAAAGAGTTCATGTTTTTCATTTCTGTACGAGTTCCTAACTTTGAATCTCCTTTTTTTCTCACTGATACATTGACATCAGCTCTAAAAGATCCTTCTTGCATTTTACAATCTGATACTTCAATATATTCTAATATGGATTTTAGTCTTCTTAAATATTCTTCTACTTCTTCACTACTTCTTAAATCTGGTTCTGAAACAATTTCAATTAGAGGTACACCTGCTCTATTTAAATCTACTAAGCTTCCTCCGGCAAATTCATCATGATTTAATTTACCAGCATCTTCTTCTATATGAATTCTAGTTAATCTAATTTTTTTCTTACCTTCTTTTGTATCAATTTCTACATATCCATGCTCACATAATGGTTTATCGTATTGTGAAATTTGATATGCTTTTGGTAAATCAGGATAAAAATAGTTTTTTCTATCATTTTTACTATTTCTAGATATCTCACAATTTGTTGCTAATCCTGCCTTTACAGCATATTCTACTACTTTCTCATTTAATACTGGCAATGTTCCTGGCATTCCCATACATATTGGACAAGTTTGTGTATTAGGCGCTGCTCCAAATTTTGTTGGACATGAACAAAATATTTTTGTTTTTGTAGAAAGCTCTGCATGCACTTCTAGTCCAATAATTACTTCATAGTTATCTCTTATCATTCTTGTTCCTCCTTTATCATTTTCTGTTTATTTTTTAAGTTTAATATATTACTTGCTATTAAAACAATAATTCCCTCAAATATAATGATGATGGAATATATGCAGTTAGTTTTATAAAATTTCATATTCTCTATTATTTCTTAAATTCTGGTTTATGATTTTCTCTAAATTTCAAATCTTGTTCAAATGTATAAGCTGCATTTAAGATGGTTTCTTCACAGAATTTATTTCCGATTAATTGCATTCCTACTGGCATACCTTCTTTATCTACACCGCATGGAATAGAGATTCCTGGAAGTCCTGCAATATTTACTGAAACTGTACAAATGTCTGCTAAATACATTTCCAATGGATTGTTTGATTTAGAACCAATATCAAATGCAACTGTTGGTGATGTTGGTACTAAAATTACATCATATTTTTCAAAAGCTTTATTAAATTCATTCATTACTAATGTACGTACTTTTTGTGCTTTTTTGTAATATGCATCATAATATCCTGATGATAACACATAAGTTCCAAGAATGATTCTTCTTTTAACTTCTGGACCAAATCCTTCACTTCTTGATTTTTTGTATAATTCTTTTAAGTTTTTAAATTCTCCTGTTCTATAAGTATATCTGATTCCATCAAATCTTCCTAAATTTGAACTAGCTTCAGCACAGGCAATAATGTAATAAGATGCTAACGAATATTTGGCAATGTCTAATGAAAATTCTTCAATTTCTGCTCCTAATTTTTTATATCTATCAATTGCCTCATATAATTTTGCTTTTACCTCTTCATTGATTCCTTCTGCATAAAATTCTTTTGGAACACCAATTTTTAACCCTTTTACATCACCTTTTAAACATGCAGTATAATCTTTTTTCTCTATGTCTACTGATGTAGTATCTTTTTTATCATGACCTGCAATGATATTTAATAACATAGCTGCATCTCTAACATCTTTTGTGATGGGACCAATTTGGTCTAATGATGAAGCAAAGGCAACTAATCCATATCTTGATACTAAACCATAAGTTGGTTTTAATCCTACAACACCACAAAAACTTGCTGGTTCTCTAATAGATCCACCTGTATCACTACCTAATGCCCATGGTACCATATTAGCAGCTACAGCTGCTGCACTTCCTCCTGAAGATCCTCCTGGTACTTTATTTAAATTCCATGGATTTTTTGTTGGATAAAAATATGAATATTCTGTTGAACCTCCCATAGCAAATTCATCCATATTTAATTTTCCAAGGTTAATCATACCTTCTTGATTAACTTTTTCCATAACTGTTGCATCATATGGTGATACAAAGTTTTCTAACATCTTTGAACTGCAAGTTGTTTTTACACCTTTTGTACAAATATTATCTTTAATTCCTATTGGAATTCCTGCAAAAGCTCCCTTTACTTCACCTTTGTCTATTTTTTCTTGTATTTCTTCTGCTTTTTTAGTAGCATCATCTGTCAATACTGTTACAAAAGCTTGTACATCTTTTTCTTTTTCAGCAATTCTATCTGTATAGGCTTTTGTAATATCTTTTATTGTTAATTCTTTACTTTTTAACTTTTCTTGTAATTCATGAACTGTTAATTCTGTAATATCCATACGTTAATCCTCCTCTTTTAATTTTTTTATTGTTTTCTATTTTTTATAGATGTGTTCAAAAGTATGCTCTATCTATTTTTTACTTTCAAATTGTTTATTGATAATTGTATTCATGTTTCTGTATGATTTTTGGTACTATCATCTATAAATTTTCTATGTCATTTTCTTGCTCCTAATTGATAACTTTTGGTATTTTAAACATATTTTGTTCTTCACTTGGTGCATTCATAAATAAAGCTTTATTATCTTCAAATACCTCTACCTCGTCTTTTCTAAATACATTTTTTGCTTCATTTGCGCCTATTGTTATATCTAAATCATCTACATTGGCATTATTTACGATATTCGCAAAATCTAAAATCTCTTGTAAATTATCCAAATATTGTTGGACTTCATTTTCTTCCAATGTTAAATTTGCTAAATTTGCAATGTGCAAAATTTCTTCTTTACTTACTTGCATATAATCATCTCCTACATTTAATTTGGTTTCTATTATATACTGAAACAATCAAAAAAACAAGTCGAAAATGACTTGTTTTCCATATTTTTTCATAATTTTAACGATATCTTTAAATGGCCCTTGCCTTTATAATCCATCTTTGGCTACTATCATCTGTACAAGTAATTAATGTTATTTCTGTTCTTCCATCTGTGTTTTGAGAAGTACAACTTACATCTTCTGGTACAACTGTATATTTATCATATACTTCATATTCTACTGTATTATTATTTGCAAAATCTGTTATTTGTATAATATCTCCATTTACCAAAGTTGGTACTTTACTAAAAAATCTTGAATTTCTATAATTATGTCCTACAATACAATAATTTCCTACTGTATTAATTTCCGGTCCATGGAATTTTACTGGTGACATTTTTAGCAATTCTTCTGTTTCTGCTTCAGAATCCGTCTCTCCATCTAAAATCGGATATTCTACATTAATTTTAGGAATCGTAATCTTTCCATCTGTTACATATGTATAACCTGATTGTGATTGTTGTTTTGTTTTGGTTGTATTCTGATTTGTATTAGAAACAATCACTGGAGTTTCTGTTCCATCATCAGTTGTATCATTTAATACTGCTATTAATATATCACTATCTACTACTGTATTATCTTCTTGCTCAGTTTCTGCATTTGCTAAAATATCTTGCGACATAGCCTCTGCTTTATCTCTATCATATGCTGCATATATATATACAGATATTAGAACAATTAAGAAAAATACAGATAATATGAAATTTACTTTATATACTTTTTTCTTTCTTTTTAATTCTGGTGTTATGTATAATTTTTTTGTTACTAATATTTGATTCATAAACCTCTCCATTTTATAATAAACTTTCTATAATATTATAACATGAAAATGGTGAAAATGAAATATCTTTATTGAATTTTTTTCAATTTCATTATATAATATTGTATATGCGGGTATAATTTAGTGGTAGAATGTCATGCTTCCGACCTGATAGCGTGGGTTCGATTCCCACTACCCGCTCCATTAAGTAAAATCGTCGCACCAGATGAAGTATTGATAAATCAACTGTAAAAGGTTGATTTTTTTATCGCCGTTAACTTGAAAAAGGAAGGATGGTAATGTATAATTGTTATCTTATTTGTGATAAAGATGATGTAAACACTAGCACAGCAAATGGAAGATTTTTTGTAAGAATGCTAACCGTTTTATCACAATTAGAACTTGAAATTGTAAGTGAAAGAACAAAGTTTGGTTTAAATGGTGCAATTAAGTCAGGACATTTACCAGGTATTGTTCCATTAGGCTATAAAAAAGATAGTAATAAAAAAACAATAATCGATGAAACTACAAAAGATATAGTTATTAGAATATTTAATATGTATTTAGAAGGTAAAAGTTATCAACAAATTAATAATACTTTAAATGATGAAAAAGTTTTACATCCAAAATATTGGAGAGATACAACAATTATGAAGATAATAGATAATAAAGTATATATGGGTGATTATGAAAAAGGAAAATCAAATAATAAAGATACAACAATTTATATGAATGTAGTAGAGCCAATAATTACTCGTGCTATGTGGGAAGAAGCACAACATCAGAAAGAAAAAAATCAAAGAAGTTATGCAAGAGATAGAGTTTATATATTTTTTCAAAAACTAAAATGCCCAAAATGTAATAGAATAATGAAATGCAAAGGCTCTGGAGGAACAAAGAAAAAATATATGTACTATAATTGTGAGCATTGCAAGATATATTACAGAGAAGATAAAATAGAAGAATGTTTACAAAGATTTATACTTGAATTAGTAGAATATGATATGTCAGTAAAGAAATACTTTTTACCAATACTAGCTGACAAAAAGGAAACAAAAACAGATAAATTAGAACAAGAAATTGATACCTTGCAAAAACAAAAAGAAAGAATAAAAAAAGCATATTTAAGTAGAATAGTAGAAATGAAAGATTTTTCAGAAGATTATAAAATAATTGAAGAGAAAATTAATATTTTAGAAACTAAAAAATGTGAAATGTTAAATATAAATCATCTATCATTTACACCACAACAATTAATGGCTGATAGAGATATTGAAAGAGAAAAACTAATAATAACAAATCAATTAAATAATATTCTGAAGCAAGAATGGAACAAAAAATCAAAAGAAGAAAAACAAGAATTTATTTCAAAATTCATTGAGTCAATAACATTATTAAAAAATAAAAAAGGGGAATTTTATATTGATAAAATAAATTTTAGAAGTAGCTATATTGAGCAATTAACAAAATTCTTTAAATTGGGAATTGCAGATGTGTATGTACCAGTTGAAGTAAATGAAGAAGAAAAAGAAATTAGGACAAGTGTTAATATAAGTCAAGAACAATTAAATGATTATATACAAAGATTAAATCAAGAATTTGAAATAGAATTTTACGAATTATTTCCAAAAAATGCAAATGAAAATAAAGAAGAAATTGAAATAAAATTAAATAAAGAAAAACAAAAATTGATAAGATTAGTTGCTGTGAAAAATGATAAAAAATTTTCAAAAACTAAAAAAGAAAATTATAAAATTGGTGCAATAATAAGTAGTCAAAATGAAAAAATTAGAGAGAAAGTTCAAAGTAAGAATGATTTTTGTACTCCTTTATATTTCCTAACAAGCACTGAATTTTTCCTCCCTTGTCAAAATTCGATTTATGGGACTAAGTCCCAAACCCTTTATATGATAAAATTAGAATTACAAAATAAATATTATAACAATTTTAGAATTTTGCTTGTTATTTAGCTTGATTTATAGTATAGTACTAATATAGGAAATAAGAATAATTGCAGATGTGGTTGCCACTTTTAATCCACAACTTTGTGTTGTGAGAATGGAGGTGGTGCTATGATAGAAGTCGTTTTATTAGAAATAATATCCTCACTTTTATTTGCATTAGTTGTCGAAACTATTATAGTATTTGCCTTAATTATATTGGTTATAATTTTAAGCAAATAGACAATAAAAAACACATCTGTAACTTGCAGGTTTGATGTGTTTTTACATATTACCGGCAACCACGTTTGTGGTTACTTATTTCCTACTACTATTATACTTTAAACAAAATGATTTGTCAAATATTTTTTAGGAGGTTAAATATAATGGTAATAACAATTATATTTGTATTATTAGCTATTATTGTAATAGGATTACTAATAAAATTTATAAAGAGTAAAAATTATAAAGCTATTATAATTATGTTTGGTATTATTATGATAATTGGCTTAAGTTATTTTTTATATACAGCTAATAAAGAATATAAAATTATAGATAGTGGATACATTTCTGACTTTGACAATATAATCATATCAAGCATTGATGATTACAATGAATTTATGAGAGATTCTAATGAATGGAATAAAGAATATAAACAAAAAATATCTTCTAATAAATATGACGAAAAATATTTTGAAGATAAGTCATTAGCTTTAGTTTTTATTTCTACAGGAAATAGTTCTAATACTTTTAAAGGAGTTGATATATCAACTGATAACAACATCTTAATTATTAAACCTAATATTGATTATGGAAATGGTGTAATGGATAATATTACTGGAAAATTGATATTAGTTGAAATTGACAAAAGCATAACTCAAATAGAGGTTGAACGTTAAAATATAAGTTGAAAAGTAATTACTTAGAGATAGCTAGTTGCTTATTCTTTTACTTTATGCTATACTAATTTCAACAGTTGATTCTCAACTTATTTTTTGAGCCAAATGTGGAAGGAACATTTTGAAAATTAGTCGATTTTTTCGCAAATAACCTCCCTAAACGCTCCATTATATTATAGATTTAAGCATTTAATATATGCAATTATATATCATACAACCTTGTATTCTAACCCTTGATACTACTACCTTATACGAGGTAGTAGTTTTATTATACACCCACATATTCTAATTGCATACCAAATTGCATATACTTATGCCGTAATGTGTGGAGTAACACACCAATATAGAACTATAGCAATATGAAATTTAACTTTTTTCATAACTAAAATACTTGTATTCAAAATGAAACTTAATATTAAAGAAATAATTCTTTAAAGCATATAAAAAATACTTGGATAATTAAATTATTATTGTTATAATTAAGGTAAGTATGTAAATACAAAAGAGTGAACTTATAGAATTTATAAGTTCTAAGGGGGAAATTTATATGGATAAGAACGAAATGGAACTTAACGATATAATAAACAGAATAAAAACATGTCCTAATTGTAAAGCAGTTGTAAATGATGATAAATTCTGTCATAACTGTGGTGCAAAATTAACTAGTAATGATGACATTCTAAAGGAAGATGTAAAAGAAGATAATGAAGATATAAATGTCGAAGAAAAGAAAACAATATCTATTAAGAAAAAAATACTTATAAGTATAGCAATAAGTTTTGTAGTAATATTAAGTGTATTAATACCAATTCTTATAAATACATCAAGTAATATATCAACTAATGACGAAGATTTATTGACTTCTTCCAGTTATACAACCAATGAAGTAGGTAATAACGAGAAAGATATTTTTGAAGAAGAACGTATCAGTTTATTTGATATAGGAACAGTTAGATATAAAGACTTTGATATGGATTCTCCTTATCGTGCAACAGGTTTAGCTATAACTATAAGTAGAATAGAAACTGAAAAGTATCCCGAACTACTATATGTATATGAAATAATTGGAGAAGATATTATAGAGCCTATACGTTCACAATATGCATATAAATCATTAGATACTTTACTATCTGATATTCAATGGGTTGGAAACGTATATAATTATTTAACGCCTCCAAATATATATGAACCATTTGAAGAATATGAATATTCAGGTCCATCTCCCCTAGATGGAATATCACAAAGCGAGTATGATGCAATAAAAAATGGTGAATATGATCATATTGAAATTATAGATGATAACGATAATACAGATAATAATTCCGAAAATAATTCAAAAGAGTATGTAACCCTACCCGATTTTACTAATTATAATACAATAGAAGATATACAAAGAGAAATAGACCAATACAATGCAAATCTTAATCTAGACTTAAAATTAAACGTAGTATATGATAGCCAATATCCTTATGGAGAGATTAAATCTCAAAGTATTGGAGTAGGACAAAAAGCATATTCCGGAGATACAATTACTGTTACTGTTGGAAATAAAATTGAACAATCTAATTTAATAGTTAAGATATTTCCATATAACTATCTTGGCTTAAATATGGATATGAATAATTATGTTATTCCAGAAGAATTAAGTGTAGTGCCAGTTACAATAATAATCAATGGTAATACTGTTTATAATGAAATGGTAAGAATTGAAAATAGAGAAACCAAAGTAGAAGAAACATTTAAGGTTAGTTTATATACTACTGTAGAAATAAAGGTCAATGGCAAAACTGTATTCAATAGGTCAAAAGATTTTGGAGCTAAAGCTAAAACTTGGACTCTTGATGATATGCCAGAATTTTAAATAAATTTAAACAAAGTCCACTATTAATAGTGGGCTTATATGATGCCTAACGTAGCTGACATAGAAAAATTGGTATAATTTATTTCTAGATTTAGCAGAAGAAGTATAGCAGAACTTGTAATTAAACATAAAAACGTATACAATAAATATATATAATATTATCTTATTTTAAATTTTCTAGGAGGATATAAAGTGAATGAATATTTAACTCGTGAAATCTGGAAAATGCGGTAAACTATTAAAACTAAAGCAGGAACACCAGTAGTTTCCCTTGTTCAAGTAGAAAAAAACACTTTTCAATTACTTTTTATGTCTTGTGGATGTGAGAATGCATGTACATTTTGCAATTATGGTTTTGACTATAATCTTACTTTAGAAATGGTTAAACCAGAACTTGAAAAAATAAGACTAGAGGAATTCGATATAGTCGAACTAGAGCTGGAAGCAAATGGATCTTTTCTTTCTGAAAGAGAAATTCCTTATGATTTATTTCTTGAGATATTACATTATGTGTCCCATAGGAATATTCCTATAATTGTAATGGAAACTCATTATAATACAATCACAGAAAAAAAGATTCAAGACATTAGAAGGATTCTTGGTGAAGAACAAAAAATACAGTTTGAGCTGGGATTTGAGTCAGCAGATGAAGATGTCAGAGCAATCTATAATAAAGATATCAATATTGAAAAGTATCTTGAAGTGACTAAATTGTGTGAAAGATACGTAATTGGCCTTCAAATCAATGTACTTTTAGGCGCTCCGTTCTTAACTCGCAAAGAACAAATTCAAGATTGTTTGAATTCTCTCAAGTTTATCTATGAAAAAATGCCCAAAGGAACTTATGCAGTTTTGTTTCCAATAAACATCAAAAAGAAAACCATGCTAAAACATTGGCAGGATATAGGTGTTTATGACCAAATCTCATCTTGGGAATTTGTGGAACTTTTGCATAATATTCCTGAAGAATATTTGGATAGATTTACTATTGCATGGTATGGCAACAGAGAAAATGCTTTTACAAAAGGTATTATGCAATATCCTAAAACATGTGAGAAATGTAGAGAACGACTAATGAAGTTCTATATTGACTTTAATGCTAACATGAATCCTTTCTACCGCAAGAAAATACTTGACAAAATTTGGGCAACAAGGTGTGAATGCGATAAAAAATAATATTCTGCAACACAAAACAGATGGCGGATACCATCTGTTTTTGTGTTTGTTAATTTAATAATAAATCTTTTTTATTTTCTTTATATTGCCACCCCTAAAAATAGTATGATATGATTAATACAAAATTTGACAAAAGTTATACGAGGAGGATATATGAAAACTGTTCAATGGTGACTAATCAAATGTGGGAAAGTTGTAGAGAAAATATGCATATAAAACTAACTTTCTAAGACTTCGCCTAAAAAAATTGTAAAAATATATACATTCTTGTAAAAATGTGATATAATATGTTACATAATTAAATATTTAGTTATTAGAGTAGAAAATAAATCGTTAAGACTTAGTAGACGGGAAGTTGTTACTAAGGCAAAAGTATTTACATACTTGCGTATCTATTTTCGCATTCCGCTAATAAAGATTTGAAGGATTGACTCCTATTCTTTTAATGCGGAAATTAAATAGAAGGGAGATTTTTTTATGCGAAAAAACAAAAAAATTATTTTAGCAGCTATTTTATTAGCATTACTCATTATTTTATCTAGGTTCTTTATTATTTCAACACCGATTATGAAAATTAGTTTTACCTTTGTAGCCATTGCCCTATGTGCTACTTGGCTTGGTCCTAAATGGACTGTTCTTATCACTGTTGTGGAAGATTTAATCGGTGCTACCTTATTCCCATCAGGAAGCTTTTTTATAGGATATACCATAAGTGCAGGTTTAACTGGTTTAATTTATGGATTATTACTATACAAAAAGGAACCAGATTCTTTGACAAATAAACAATATGTTATTCGAGTAATTATTGCTGTTCTTTTAGTTACCTTTGTTGTTCATACAGGATTAAATACTTTATGGACAAGCATTACATCTGGAAAAGCTTTCATGATATTAATATTCCCTAGACTTACAAAACAACTTATCATGATTCCTATCCAAATAATTGTTATTTTATTTATCGAAAAACTATTAAGAAAACCTTTTGATAAATATATAAGGAGTAGCGATAACGATGATTAACTTAGAAAATGTATCTTTTAAATATAAAAATAGTGATTATATATTAAAAAACATAAATTTTTCTGTAAATGATGGTGAAGTTGTCGCCATTGTTGGAAAAAATGGTTCAGGAAAATCTACTCTTGGTAGATTAATTGCAGGTATTACCAAATTAAAAGAAGGAACGATAACGATTGATGATGTCAATACATCTAAAGATATTAAATCCATTAGAGAAAAAGTAGGTATTGTTTTTCAGAACCCTGAAAATCAGATTATCTTTAACAATATTTATGATGAGCTTTCTTTTTCTCTTAGAGATTTAGAACAATCTGAAATTGAAAATCGAATATCTACTTCTTTGAAACAAGTAGATATGTATGATTTTAAAGATAAAGATTTGTATGCTTTATCACTAGGACAAAAACAAAGAATTATGATTGCAGAAATCTTGGCTAAAAATCCAAAATACATTATTTTAGATGAACCAACAACTATGATTGATAGCTATGGAAAAGAAAAAATACATGACATCATTTTAGATTTAAAGCAAAAAGGATATACTATTATTTGTATTACCAATCTATCAGATGAAATTTTATTAGCTGATAGAACTTTGATTTTAGATAATGGCGAAATTGTAGCTGAAATAAAGAAAGAAGAATTAATTGATAAATATGATATTCTAGAAAAATATGGTATTAAAATTCCAACCTTATTAAGCATTTTAGTAGAGCTAAAAAAAGAAGGCATTAATTTACATGTATCTAATTTTTCTGTAAAAGAACTTACATCTGCCATCAAAGAAAAATTAAATACAGAAAGGAAATCTATATGAAAGATGTTCTGAAATTCTTAATTTTTATTATATATGCTACTACTATATTTTTCTTACCAAATCATATTTACATTTTAGCATGTCTTATCATAAACCTAGCTATTATACTATTGTGTAAACTTAGTATTAAAAAAGCATTTTTTAATACCTTAAAAATTGTTCCTTTTGTGCTTTTCACATTTATCATTAATCTTTTCTTAGATAGTTTTATATTTGCTTTATGGATAGGAATTAAATTGATTATTGTTTGCAACACAACATTTATATATTCTCAAACCATAACTGTTGCAAATTTGGCAAAAACAATTAGATTACTATGTACACCTTTAAAACTTCTCAAAATTAATACTGAAGAAATTGAAGTTATGGTATGTATTTCTTTATCACTACTTCCTGCCATTAGAAATGATTTAATAGAACTTAAAAATGCTTGTAAAGCCAAAAATATAGATATTAATTTAAAAAATGCAAAATATATTTTGTCTAAGTTTTTATTGTCTTTAATTAAGAGAGTGAATCAAATTGATGAAGCTATGATAGAAAAAGGATGTGACTATTAAGATGAAATAGTCACATCCTTTTTAGATATTTATATTTTTCAATTCAATTTCTTTTCCGTTTAAATACGTCAATATTCCACTTTCTGATTGAAAACAAAACTTCAATTTATAACTACATAGCATCTGATACTTTTTACCAAATTGTTTATTAATTTCATTTCTTCCATACTTGCCATCGCCAATAATAGGATATCCGATATATGCTAAATGTGCTCTAATCTGATGTGTTCTTCCTGTTTCAATTTCAACATCTAATAAAGCAGTATTATTTTTTCTTTTTTCTAGTACTGTATATTTAGTAATAATTTTTTGATATCCTTTTTTAAAGATATCACTAATATATACCTGAGACTTTTTTTGATCTTTAAACAAATAGGCTTCTAATCTTTCTTCCTTCTTATCAGGAATTCCATATACTAATGCCAGATAATGTTTTTCAATTTCATGTCTTTTAAATTTTTCTAATAAACTTCTTAAAGATTCTTCATTTTTAGCAAACATAACCAATCCAGTTGTATTTCTATCAATCCTATGACATGGTTGTGGTTTAAATTCACAATTTGTATACTGTTTGTTGATGATTTCTGTTAAAGAATTTGTTCCTGTTACTTCGATATTTGCTGGCTTATTGATTACCAATATATTTTCATCTTCATATACTTTATCTAAGTTAATTTTTACCTCTTCTAATTCTTTTGGAAGGTATATCTCTATTTTATCATTTTCATGGACCAATATATCTTTATTTATCCTTTTTCCATTTATCTTTATATCTTTTTTTCTTAATAATTTACAAAATGTAGGATAGTTTATATTGGATAATTCTTCTAATATTACCTTATTTAATTTCTTTTCGTGGTATTTTTTATTTACTATTATTTCTTTCATCATATGATTATTATATCGTATTTCTAGTATTGAAACAAGCTGGTTTCTATGATTTTTTCATATTTTTCAAAGTTTGGCTCATAATTTTCTATCATTCTATAGAAATATTTTGAATGTGTTTTATATTTTAAATGACAATATTCATGTAATACAATAAAATCAATAACATCTCTATGAAACATAACAATTTTAGGATTTATTGTAATTTTACCATTGACACATCTTCCAATTTCTTTTTTCATATTTTTGATTTCATAATCTTCAGGTGCAAATCCTAACATGATTCTTGTTTTTTCCATTGCTCTTTCCACTTCTACTTTTGCTATTTGTTCATACATTTTATCAATTGCTAAATCTAAAATCTCTTGATTGTTGTCTTTTTTATAGCGATTAGGAAGTGATATTTTGATTAATTTATTTTCTACTTTTAATTCAGGTACTTTTACATTTTTGTACACAATTTTTACTTTATAATCAATTCCTAATACTGGTACTGGATGTCTTTCTAATGTAGTATTTATATTATTTTTTACATGAATTGCTCTTTTTACTTTATACATAAATATCACTCCTATTCTTGAATTTTTGTTTTGCAAATTATTGTTCGCTTTTGTTGTTCTTATTCTATATCTTATTTTTTACTTTGTCAATACTTTTTAGAAAAAAATATAAAAATTTTGTTCGTATTTTATTAAGTGCTTATATTTCAGTATTTTCAAGCATTCTTATTGTTTCTATTTGTTTTCTTCTACGTATTTTTTAAAAGTTTCAAATTCCAATGGTTTTGCATAAAAATAGCCTTGTATAAAGTCACAATTTTCTTTTTTTAAATATTCAACTTGTTCTCTTTTTTCTACCCCTTCTGCTACTGTTTTCAAATTTAATTTTTTACTAATTAAAAAAATGATCTCAAGAAGATTTATTGATTCATTTTTTTCACCTATTTGGTCTATAAAAGACTTATCAATTTTTATCATATCAATCGGTAACATTTCTAACATATTTAAAGAAGAATAACCAGTTCCAAAATCATCAATTGCTATAGAAAATCCCTTTTCTTTTATTTCTTCTAAAATTTCTTTCATATCTATATTGTTATCTACCGTTGTTCTTTCTGTTATTTCTATTTCTATATCATTAGGAGATATGCCATATTGTTCTGTAATTTTCATATATTTTTCTAAAAAATCTTTTTCTAGCAAACTTTCCTTTGATATATTTACTGAAATTTTAGGAATCTCTTTAATTTGTTTCTTCATTTCTTGTATGTTCTTACAGACTCTTTCATAAACATATTCATCTAATTTTATAATAAAATAATTTTTTTCAAATATAGGAATAAACTCACCTGGTGATATCATGTTTCCATCTTTTTTCCATCTAACTAATGCTTCTGCTCCTTCCATTTTTTCTGTATGGGTATCAATTTGTGGCTGATAATATACCTCAAATTCTTCTTTTTTAATGGCATCTTCCATCATGGTTTCTATTTCACTTTCTCTTATCATTTTTTGTTCAAATTCTTCTGTAAATACACCATATGGCACATGATATTTTCCTTTTATACTATCATGTGCCATAATGGCTTTATCTATGATACTTTGCACATCTTTTTCCTCTTTGTCACATATATATACTCCCATAGAAATTCGCAAATTATACCATATATCTCCTATTTTAATTCGTGATATCTTGTTATTTAATCTTCTTGTTATATTTTCTACATCTACTTCTCCTACTAAAAAAATCCCAAAAACATCATTTGCTAATCGACAAACAATATCTGTTCTTCTGATAGCATGTTTTATTTCTTCTCCCACTTGTTTTAACAATTCATTTCCCTTTATATGTCCATATTTTTTATTAAATGATTTAAATTTATCGATATCTAATATAATTACTGTTTTTTTCCCATTCATTTCTAGCTTTTCTTTTGTTCTTGCTAAATATGCATTATAGTTTCCTAAACCTGTTATAGGGTCAATATATGCTAACTCGAAAAGTCGATTTCCTTTTTCTATTCTTAACTTTTTATATCTTCTATTCATAACTTATCTCCTGATTTATTCTTTTTTCATAATTTATATATTTTAGTATGTGTTATATATAGAAATTTATGCCAAAAAAAGAAAACCTCTCCATTGTCCTGACTTGTTTTCTACTACTCCTTTTCTATGAGGTATTGGATTTTCAAAATTTTGAACGCTTTGACACGTCCCTATTTGACCTTTAATAAAAATTTATATATAATATTAAAAAAATAGTATTGCAAGATTTGTCTTGTAAAAAATGTTTAGGAGTAAAATATGTTTTACAGTAAATATAGTGATTTTTCACCTGATCAAATCATAACAAAAAATTATGAAAATGTTTGTGTTCATCTCCTACAGTTAGCTAAAGATGATAAAATAAGAGAAAAAATGAAGCGGAATATTATATGAAGGTGGATATGATGATTTCTCAGTAAATAGTGAAATAACTTCTAATAATAAACCGGAGATAGAAAGAAGTAAGCGTATAGCCATGGCTTATTTGTTGGTAACTAATCCAGATACATTTAAAATTGTCAAAGACAATAATATTATTTTATTTCATGGTACCAATTCGAATGCACTATATGGCATTTTGAATAACGGAATTAATACTGTAAGTGATTTAAAAAGAAAAGATATCTCGGTTTCAACTGGTGAAAAATGGTCAAGAATAAATGGTGAAAGAAATTTTATCAGTTTTACAGATGATTTAAATGTTGCTTTAGATTACGCCTCAATTTTTCCTTCTACTGATTTGCAAAATCAAAGCTCTTTTGCCGTCATAATTGGTTTATCTTTAAATGATATAAAAGAATTGCATACTAATACTGTAATTTCCGATCTTCCTGAAATTGGAGTTACAGACAATATACCTGTAGAATTGATAAAGTTCTTGGCTGTTCCTACAAGTAAAATCGAGTTTGTACGCAAATTAGTAGACAATACACAAATAAATGTTATGCCTATAGACATATCCGAAAGATTTTATTATATAGATGATTTTTTGGGCTCAATAACTATTAACTCAGATCAATTTCAAAAAGTAATTGATGGTGAAAAGTCACCTTCTTCTCAAAAAACTTTTGATTCTAATGAAGTGCAATCATTAGCTAGTACGAGAAGAAAATCGGGGATATTAAACTTTGTTAAAACATTTGTTAATAGATCCAATCAGAAAGGAAGAGATAATAAAAGAGATGCAAGATAGTGATGTATGTAAAGAAACACTTTCAGTTTTAGCATATTTTGATACTAATCTAATAAAAAAAATACCTAATCATGTTTTAAAAAAATTAGCGAAATTAGCATCAGATTCAAACACAGAATTTTATATTAATCTTAAAAAGGACTTAAATGAACAAAATATATCAGAGAAATGTAAAGATTTAATTTCATTAATATATTATAATTATATTGCTGATAAAGATGAAAAAGATAATCTTTGGAATTTATGGAATAAAAATGAAAAAAAATACCAAGACAAATTACTTGAAAAATATAATCCAGATAAATTATTCCAAAAGGAAATAAAAAAAATTTCTACTGTACAAAATACATCTTCAAATAATGTTTCAATGATTAAATATAAAAAAGATTCTATTTTTACTATTATTATTAATTTTATCAAAAATAAATTTAAAAAGAAATAATAGAAGTTTTTTATATTTATTAATATCATTTTTCTTTAGTTGTTATTCATTTACCAATTCCGATAATGTAAAAAATGGAACGTTTTTAAAAAATTAAACGTTCCATTTTTGTTGTTGAAATCCTATTTTTATTTCATTGCTTCTTCTACTGCAACAGCAACTGCAACTGATGCTCCAACCATTGGGTTGTTACCCATTCCAATTAATCCCATCATTTCAACATGTGCTGGTACTGATGAGCTTCCTGCGAATTGTGCATCTGAGTGCATTCTTCCCATTGTATCTGTCATACCATATGAAGCTGGTCCTGCTGCCATATTGTCTGGGTGTAATGTTCTTCCTGTTCCTCCACCTGATGCTACTGAGAAATATTTCTTTCCTGCTGCTAATCTTTCTTTTTTGTATGTTCCTGCAACTGGATGTTGGAATCTTGTTGGATTTGTTGAGTTACCTGTAATTGATACATCAACATCTTCCATCCACATGATTGCTACACCTTCTCTAACATCGTTTGCTCCATAACATCTAACTTTACTTCTTTCTCCATCTGAGTATTTAATTTCTTCTACTACTTTTACTTTTCCTGTGAAGAAATCAAAGTCTGTTTTAACATATGTAAATCCATTGATTCTTGAAATAACTTGTGCAGCATCTTTTCCAAGTCCATTTAAGATAACTCTTAATGGTTCTTTTCTTACTTTGTTTGCTGATTTTGCAATTCCGATTGCTCCTTCAGCTGCTGCAAAACTTTCATGTCCTGCTAAGAATGCAAAACATTTTGTATCTTCTGATAATAACATTGATGCTAAGTTTCCATGTCCTAATCCAACTTTTCTATCATCTGCAACTGAACCAGGAATACAGAAAGCTTGTAATCCTTCTCCGATTGCTTTAGCTGCATCTGCTGCTTTTGTGCAACCTTTTTTGATTGCTATTGCTGCACCTAATGTATATGCCCAAGCTGCATTTTCAAAACAAATTGGTTGTACTCCTTTTACGATTTCATATGGATTAAATCCTTTATCTGTACATATTTTTAATGCATCTTCAAAATCTTTTATTCCGTATTTTTCCATTACTGGTTTTATTTGATCAATTCTTCTTTCATAACTTTCAAATGTTACTGCCATTTTATTTCCTCCTTACAATTCTTTTTTATTTACATTTATTATTGATTTATCTTTTATTTTAGAAAAACAATATAATATTAATAAAGCTATAACTTTAGGTATAATACTTGATATTTCTATGAAATTCTGGAAACTAAAATTTAATGCCATATTCATAAATGCTAATTGTATAACTATATTCGCTAATATATTTATTCCATACGGTTTATTTCTTAATATTTTATATGTAATGATTGTCGACAATATTGCAACAATTATATTAACTATAACGACTTCTAAAATTGCACCTCTTGGATCTCCATCCAATCTATTTGGTCCTATAGCTAAATTTTGATATACAATATATGCTAGTATTGCTTGAAATATTATAGTTGTTATTATTAATGATATTATATCTATTTTCCTATTTTTCATATATTGCCCTCCAAAGTTTATTCTTTTCTTGGGTCAATCTTTTTCACAGCCTCATCAAATCTTCCATAAGTACCAGAAGCTTTTTCAATAGCTTCCATTGGATCCATACCTTTTTTGATATTATCCATCATTTTTCCCATATGAACATATTTGTATCCAATAATTTGGTCATCTTTATCTAATCCTAATTCTACAAT
>CALXKE010000015.1 GCA_944388805.1 uncultured Clostridia bacterium
TTATATCCTGCTGTTACATCTACGCCCGCTTCTTTATAACTTTCACTAAAACTTTTTTCCATCGGTTTTCTCCTTTCATATTCTACCCTAATATAATACTATATTTTTAAACTTTTTACAAGGTTTTTAACGAAAAATTGATAATTTGTCGCATTAGGTTCGTTTGTTGATGCGACATTTGCATTATTCTATCTGAAATGGTATAATTTTTTCGAATAGTTAAGGAGGATTTCAATATGAAATTGATTGGAATTACAGGTAAAACAGGGACTGGAAAATCTACCATTGCAACAGCACTGGCTCAAAAAATAGATGGACAATATGTTGATATTGATAAAATTGGACATCAGGCAACTTCAGATCCTCATATTGCAAAAAAACTTTGTGATATTTTTGGTAATGAGATTTTGGATTCAAATGGAATGATTAATAGAAAAAAATTAGGCAATATTGTTTTTAGTGATACAGATAAGATGCAAATTTTAACAGATATCACATGGAAATATATGGAACAAGAATTAGATAAAATCCTGTTACAAAAGCAACAATATTTTGTTTTTGATTGGGCCTTGCTTCCTAAGGTAAATTTCTGGGATATGTGTGATATCAAAATATTGGTTACTTCTGATGATGCAATGAGAAAGAAAAGAATATTAGAAAGAGACCATATTTCTGAAGAATATCTTGAAAAAAGAGAATCTGCTACTTTAGATTATTCTAAATTATCATTTGATTTTATTTTTGATAATGACTATACAAAGGAAAGTATGGATGCTTTTATTGAAGTAATATATAATAAAATAATGAATGAAAATATGTAAAAATCCAGATATAAAAATCTGGATTTTTATAGTAATCATAGAGGTTATCCTGAAATAGTCCTCTAGATTAAGTTATTTTTTTATCGAATTTCTTAATTTCATAAAAACACTCTTATTTAATAATTTCCATAATCTCTTCTGGTAAATATTTTGAAACATCTTTCCCGTATTGTAATAATTCCATTACCATACTTGAACTAATATTTCCTAAACTTCCTGCTCTAATATACATTGTATCTAATCCTGAAATTTCTTCATTAATAGATGCTAGGGTTTCTTCATACTGATAATCCATACCATTTCTAACCCCTCTTACTAAAAGTGTTGCATTATGTTCTAATGCTGCATCAACAGAAAGGTTATCATAACAAACCACAGACACATTTGTAAGATTTCTATTTTCAAGGATTTTTTCTATTGCATTTTTCATAATTTCTTTATCGTATCTTCTTTTCTTATCTGGATTTACACCAATTCCTATGATGACTTTGTCGAATAGTTTAGCTGATTTTGTCACAACATGTAAATGTCCATTGGTAAATGGATCAAAACTTCCTGCATAAAATCCAATCTCCATATCTTTTCCTCCTACTTTTTCAAGTTTTCAAGTCCTATCCTTATTATTTTACAATATTTTACTTAAAGTTACAAGTATGAACAGTATTATTATACATACAAAATATAAAAATGGGACACTTTCGTGTCCCTTAGCGACTTCTAGCGGCTAAAAACTGTCCCCTCATGCAAGTTCCTAAATCCATACAAGAAGCACAGTCTTGTGCCCCGTAACGACACTGTGCACTCGCCGCTTTTAGAGAGTTATACTCTCTTTCGAGTTCCTGATTTCTTCTAACCTGTTCGTCAAAATCTCCATAACCATAATTCTCCATCGCTACTTTTCTCCTTTCTCCCAGTCGGGAGGATGATGTTTATTAGTTTCTACACAAAACCTTTTGGTCATGCTATTATCATTATACTACACTTTACAAAAAATTGCAAAAGACAAGGAGATTGCTCTGCTATAACTGCATTGCAATCTCCTTATCCTTCTGTTATGATTTCTTTTTTGGCTTTATAGTTTCAATCTCATGTCTCAACTTTCTGTCATTCAAATCAACGTGTTCCCATTTTCCGTCCTTAGTTTCTACCCATTGCATGTCTCGTTTCCGGTTTCTTCCAACACTTTTCTTGTTTCTCATAACATCATAAACCTCCTACTCAATTGATGTACATCTATTTTAACAAATAAATACGGATTTGTCATCTTTTTCAATATTGCAATTACATTTTTTCTAACACGATTGTAATTTCTTCTCCTGTATTTGTAAACATATGCACTGTTATTTCATCAGTTGCATCATATTGGGTTAAATTAAAAGTCTGATGATAATTTGTTATTTTATTTTCTTCTTCTGGTACGCTATATCCACCATCTCCATCACTTCTAGCAGCTATTTCAAATTGTTTTCCATCTTCTGTTTCTACATATTCTTTTTGAATCGCTATCCTTTTATAAATACTTCCAACAGTATCTTCTTTTAATAATGTATAATCTATTTTATCTGTTGAAATTTCTGGAATTGATAATTTAAATGCTGTATTAGATACAACTGCTGTCACTTGGTTAATATCAATACCTTCTGCATTACAACTTTTTACTTTGTATATAACAGATTCTCTATTATAAAATTCTGCTGGCACATCTACTTCAAAAGACCAGTCGCCTTCATATACAGTATCTTGTCTTTGTTCATTTACATATTGAGATGTTGTCAATTTTGTAAATTTCACAGTTAGATGTTTACTTTTTGGAAATGCCTCTGTATTTCCTGTTGCTGATAATGATATTGTAAATTCGTTATCACTTTTTTTGGTTGATAACATACTATATGCACCAGTGTAACCACCTTCTATTTCTGTCATAGAATTCTTTGTATTAAATACGATTTTTTCTGTCTCATCTGTTATCATCAAATCACTAAGTTCTACTCTCTCAAATTCATCAATATTATATCCTTCACTTAGCTTAACATCAAAATTCATGGCAAAATTAAAGTCATCCATAATAAGTGATTCTACACTAATCTCTATACCTTCTGCATTTTGATATTCTGTATTCACATTTGCGACATATCCTTCATTAACTGCTGTATCTACTCCATCACTTGTATTCTTTCCAAACAGGTTCTTGACAAAATTTCCTATATCTTTTGCAAAAACAATTCCTGTCATAGAAACGATCACACAACAAGCAGCAATACCAATTTTAAACATGCTTTTCCTTGTATTTTTCATATCTAACCTCTCTTCCTTTTCAAAGTTGGATATAGCTATCTTTTGTTTAACATTTTTTAGTATTTTTTCTGTTTGTTTATCCTTCATGACTATACCCTCCTTTTTCTAGTTCTTTTTTTATCTTTTTCCTCATTCTATATAATCTTGACTTCACATTAAATTCTGTTACTTTCAGTTCATCGGCAATATCTTTTATTTTCATAGATGAATAATAGTAAAGATGAAATATCATTCTATCTTCTTCTTTCATATTTTTTAAAACTTTCTCAATAATGGAAATTCTTTCTCTTTCCTCACATATCATATCCATTTTTTGACCATCTTGAAGTATATTTTCATACTCTAAAATATCTGCATGTAGATTAATCACTCTTGTTTTTTCCCTTACTAAATTTCTGACAATTCCTGCAATATATGAACTTAATATTTTTTCTTCATCTAGTTTTTCTCTATTTTTCCATAGGATAAAGAAGGTATCTGATATAATTTCTTCTATATCTTCATCTGACAAATGTGAATTTGCCATATTTCTGATGATTTTATATACATACCCACTATATTCTTCTATTATTTTTTCTAATTCTATTTCATGATTATGAATATATTTTTGTATTCTCTTTCCTTTTTCCAATTTAGATCTAAACTCCTTATTTAAGATATCTTACATTTATATATTGATTAAAATTTCAAAAAAGTAGCACTTTTATTCTTAATTTTTATACTAAAAAAGCCTCATTATTATCATACAACAATAATGCAGTATATAAAAGTGTTATAAAATATAAATTTTAGTATAACGGATACTGTCATAGCTAAATAAAAAATATTTCAAAAATATAGACTTTTGTCATATTAGATGATATGATAGAACAAATGTTTTGAAAGGTGGTGGATTTATGAATAATACTAATAACAATATTGAAGATATAAAAATAAATTCTATAAATCATAAGGACTTGTGTTTAAAACGATTAAACCAAAGTTTTGAAAAACATATAGATTTAGAAGAATATAAAAAATCTGATATTTTAGCTTATTGGATTAATGACTTTGCTAATTATCATGATGACGAAAAATCTTTTGATTCTACTAAATTAAAAAGATATAAACGTGGAGATATTATAAAAGCCAATTTAGGATTTAATGTAGGTCGGCGAATTAGGTGGATTACATTATTGCATTGTACTCAATAAAGATGACAAACCATCATTTGGCACATTAAATGTAATTCCTCTTACTTCCATTAAAGAAAATAAAAGATATTATGATAATACTGTAAATCTAGGAAATGAAATTTATACTATTTTATATAATAAATTTCAAAAAAATTTTAATGATACTTTTAATAAGTTATCTGCTATTAGTAAAAATAAAATTGAAAAATATGAAGATATACAAGATGAATTAGAACAACTGCCTATATTATCTCAAGAACTTGAATTCTTAAAAAAGTTTGAAACTGAAATTACTAAAATGAAGAAAGGAAGCATTGCATTACTTAATCAAATTACGACTATTAGTAAGCAACGAATTTATTATCCAAAAACATCTAAAGATTTATTAGCTGGAGTGCATTTATCCAATTCTAGTTTAGATTTACTAGACAAAAAAATGATTCAACTTTTTACAAAATGAGTATATTTTTATTGACTTTAACCATATTATATAGTATAATCTAATTAAATTAAGCTATGTGATTTTCACATCGGCATTAAGAAGATTAAGAGTAGTTCTTAGCGAACTACTCGTTTTTTATTATAATATTATAAATACCATATTCTGTCTTTTTATTTTAATAAATTTAAGCTTATTATATTATAAATGAAAAAGATAATTAACAAAAACACTCTCATTTCTGAGAGTATTCATTGGTGCGGATGAAGGGACTCGAACCCCCACGCCGTTGGCACTGGTTCCTAAGACCAGCGCGTCTACCAGTTCCGCCACATCCGCATATATAAACTAACAATAAATATATTAGCACAAATCTATTTTTATTGTCAATAGTTTTTATAAATTTTACATAGAAAAATAAATAATCAAACCACCTACTATTGCCAGTATAAATCCTATAATTTTCAATCCGTTTGAACCTTCATTCTGGTCTCCAAAACCAAAAAATTTTTTTGTAATAATTCTTGCATCATATATTAAAATAGCACCTACTAAAACCATTAATAAACCAATTAATTTTATAATTAGTTGAAACATATATATCAACATCCTTTTTTATTTTATAGATATATCTTAATATGTTTTTTATAAAAAGTCAATAGGCGTTAAGATAACCTTAACGCCTAAAACAATGACTTATTCCTTTTTAAGCAAGAATTGTTTTTACATATTTTTCGATTTGTTTTACTTGTTTTCTGTTAAATTCCTTATCTGTTTCTTTTTCTCCTTTTGTCAATTTTACATTATCTACCAATACCTGTATCTTCTCTCTGGGTGTTAGCAATGATCTTGGTATACAGTACCTAGTGTCCCAAGCATCAAGGACCATCTTTACTTCCAAATCACTTAGTTTTTCTGTTTTTCTTTTTCCAATAACAAATTCTTGAATAATGTAAGTTCCTCTCAAATCTCTACGTAAACCTAATTGTGAAACAACTGACCGTGCTTCACTTTCTTCTTTTGATGCTACTAATCTTGCTTCTTTTGTCATGTGTTTTCCTCCTTAGCTTTGATTGTTTCTAAAGTTTTTCTGCTTCAATATTTTTCCATTTTACAATATTTTACAGTTACTTGCTTTTATTTTTTACAAAATTCTATTTTTTATATATTTTATATTTACATTTTTTTACATTTCATAGCTTATATAATTAGAAATAACCTACTCATGTTTCCACAAGTAGGTTATTTCTTTAAGAATTCGTTAACACGAATTCTTTTACAGAAGACATTTCTCCACTTATTCCGGCTGCCCGCATCATCTCTCGAATCACCTGATGTACATCTTCAACAGATGAAATCACCGCAGTTTCTCCGTTAGCATTAATAAAACGTCTCCCTTTGACTCTATTTAGAGCCATTTTTAGCGAAACATCGTACCAATCAAACCCCTTTGAAGAAATGGGGTACCGTTCTTTCTGTGTAGCTATGAATCGGATAACCTCTTCATACGCCTCAGTTCCAGGTAACGTACCATATCTTCTCAGCCAATGTGTCTTGTAATAGGACTTTGATATAGCCGATTTTGTTGGTACATACCCTGTTATCGGTAACGTACAAGATAAAACTGCCTCCCTATATCTTCTCTTTTTCCATTCATTGTTGTTTCTTTTTTTCATCTGTGCCTTTCTCCTTTCAGATATGGATATTATTTAATGGTACTTGAATATTGGAATCTTCCAACTTCACCCTTTATTATACCACAATTTACATAACTTCTCAAATGTTATATCTCTATCCTTTTTGTAAACTTATCTCTAATTAATCTTTTTAGTCTTATATTTTCTTCTTTTTCTAATTTCGGATCTTTATCAATAATTTTAATAGCTGCTTCTTGTGCTACTTTTAATATATTCATATCTTCAAATAAATTGGCAATCTTAAATTCTGGAAGTCCATGTTGCATCGTTCCAAAGAAATCTCCAGAACCTCTTAACTCTAAGTCTTTTTCCGAAATAATAAATCCATCATTGGTATCACACATAACCTTCATTCTTTTTCTAACAGTTTCACCTTTGCCTTCGTATTTTAAAATACAATAGGATTTATATTCTCCTCTTCCGACTCTTCCTCTTAATTGGTGTAATTGTGCTAGTCCAAATCTTTGGGCATCTTCTATGACCATAATATTGGCATTTGGTACATCTACACCAACTTCAATAACCGTTGTTGAAATTAGTATATCAATTTCTTTATTTTTAAATCTCATCATAATATCATCTTTATCTTTTGCTTTCATTTTTCCATGTATGTATTCTACTCTATATTCTGGAAAAATTTCTGTTTTACATTTTTCATATAACTTTTCTACAGATTTCAAGTCTAATTCTTCATTTTCCTCTACCAATGGACATACAATATATGCTTGTCTACCTTCTTTTAGTTGTACTTTGATAAAGTTATTAATTCTATCTTCCATTCCTTTGGTTACTGCAAATGTATCAATTTTTTTCCTATTTGGTGGTAATTCATCAATAATAGAGATATCCAAGTCTCCATACAATATTAAAGCTAAGGTTCTAGGAATTGGAGTTGCTGTCATTACCAATACATCTGGATTTTGTCCTTTCTCAACAATGGTTGTTCTTTGTTTTACACCAAAACGGTGTTGCTCATCTGTTACCACTAGTCCTAAGTTTTTAAACTCTACATTTTCCTGTAACAATGCATGTGTTCCAATTAGAATATCAATTTCACCACTTTTTAATCTTTCTAGTAGTTCTGTTTTTTTCTTTTTTGTCATGGCTGAAATTAATAATTCACATTTAATATTTAATTCATCAAATATCTTTTTAAAGTTTTCTAAATGTTGTGTCGCAAGGATTGCTGTTGGTGCCATAATGGCTGCTTGATAACCACATTTTACTGCTTTATATGCTGCACACATGGCAATAACGGTTTTTCCTGAGCCAACATCTCCTTGTAACAATCGGTTCATTGGTTTATCAGATTCCATATTGTTATCAATTTCTTCCAACACTCTTCTTTGGGCATTGGTTAAACGAAATGGTAATTTATTAATAATATCTGACATATGCACATCTTTACTAAATTGGATTCCTTTTTCCTCATTCATATAACTATTTTTTAATTCTAATAAAGCTAATTGCATGGTTAATAATTCTTCAAAAGCCAATCGATTTCTAGCTATATTAAAGTCTTTAAATTCTTGTGGAAAATGAATACTTTTTGTTGCTTCATTAATCCCTTCTAGATGATATGCTTTTAATATGTATTCTGGCAAAGTCTCTTCTAATTTTCCCTCTACTTCTTTTATTGCATTTTCCATAATTCTTCTAATGGTATTTTGTGATAAGCTGAATGTTAGTGGATATATGGGAATAATTTTTCCCGTATTTGATGTTTTTCCTTCTTCATCAAAGACTGGTGAATTTATGGTAATTCTTCCAAAGGTATTATTTATTTTTCCATAAAATGTATATTTTTTCCCTTGCTCAAATTTATTTTTTAAATAACTTTGGTTAAACCAGACCGCTGTTGCTACACCTGTTTCATCTCTAATCACCAATTTTTGCATGGTTTTCCCTCTAAGTCTTACATCACTTACTCTACCACTAGCATATGCCTCAATTAATACTTCTTCACCATCTATACATTCTGCAATGTTTTTTGGTTTACTTCTATCTTCATAAGTCCTTGGATAATATGTAATTAAATCTTTTAATGTAAATATTCCTAATTTATTTAATAATTTTACTCTATTCGGTCCAACTCCTTTTATATATTTTACATCTTTTTCTAAATCTATCATGGTTATTTCATTCCCTTCTCAAGGTATACATCTTGTTAATTCTTTCTTCATTCTAACATACTGTTTATTTGTATTCAAATCCTTTTTATAATTTTATTGACTTTACGTGATTTTATTTATATACTTTCTCTATATCAAATTTCAGGAGGGTGGTATACTATGGGTAAGAAGAAAAAACGGAAAAATTACACAAAAACAGAAGTTTTAAGGGAAACTATTGAGCTAAAACAGTCAATAGAAATTCCTATTCTCAACCCGCAATCTCAGAAGCAACATTTTGAGTTATTTTCATTTCCTATGATTTCACTACACAAAGACTATAATGTGTATCGCATTGTGATTAAAGGAGAGGAAACGACTGTTGGTTATTTTGGAGTATTTAAATCTGGCATCTTTAATTATATAGTTGTCAGAGAAAAGGACGCGATAAATGAAACACATTTGCTTCTTTTTCTGAAAAATTTTATAAAAAATTCAGGATTAACTCCAATATTAAATCCACATATGAAAGAATATTTATAATTGTTGCATAACCACACAGAAAAGGACGGCATACCTTAAAAAGTATTGCCGTCCCCTTCTTTTATATAACATTATTTACAAAATCTATGTCTTCCAATGGTTACTGTCATTGGTCTTGACCATATCCACTTATTTGTTGCTGTTGATGGGTTGAAATAATAAATAGCTCCATAACTAGGATCCCAACCATTAATTGCATCTTGTGCTGCTTTTTTTGCAGTTGCATCTGGTGTTAGATTAATTTGTCCATCACTAACCGCATCAAATGCGCCTGATTGATATATAACTCCTGAAATCGTATTTGGAAATGAGCTACTTTTCACTCTGTTCATGACAACTGCTCCAACTGCCACTTGTCCTGTATATGGTTCTCCCCTCGCTTCTCCATAAATTAATCTAGCTAATAAATTGACATTACTACTATTACTAGAAGATGATGATGAACCTGATGATGAACTTGTTATTCCCATTGCTGCTAATGTTTTCGGTCCTGCAATACCATCTACAGTTAGACCATTTTTTCTTTGAAAATATCGAACTGCTTCTTGTGTTTGACTACCATATATACCATCTATATTGCCATTATAATATCCCCATCTTTTTAATTTGGTTTGAATTTGTATAACTTCATCTCCTCTTGAACCATATTTGGATAAAGCTTCTACTTCACTATTTCTTAGAAATATATAGGCAATAATGGATATGATAAATAAAATCATTACTGCTATTATAATTATTCTTCTTTTATTTTTTCTTATTTTCATTATAAATCACCTTTTACTAAAAATCTCTTAATGTTATTTTTAGCATTATTGGGATTTATTATACATTTTATATTTCTATTTCTTTTAAACCTACTTCATTTGGTTTTTCAAATCTTTTTTTATATGTTTCATTTTAAGAACAATATCGGCAAAGTATAGATTCTAGTCCTATCTGTAAATCTATCAATCCAATTTTATAATGATAATCTAAATCTCTTAAATTTTGTAGAATTGCTTTTAAATCTTTTTCTCCGAAATATTTTGCTTGTGTTTTATATTTATTTATCAAAAAGGTTTGATTTGGTTTTAAATTTAGACTTGTTATGATATCTTTGTTATATTTTACGGCTAACTTGGTAAGATATAACTTTTTAAAATGGTTATATAATGTAATTAATATTTTTTGTATTGGTTCTTTGGCATATAATAGATTTTTTAAAACTTGTATGGCCTTATCTGTTTCCTTTTTTCCCAAACTATCTGTTAAATCAAATATCACACTTTCTAATTTTTTTATACATAAACTATCAATATCTTCTTTTTGAATGGTTCCATTTTCCCCTGCATATTCAATTAATTTTCTAATTTCATTAATTAATTCTTGCATATTGGTACCACAACATTCTATAAAATATCTTAAGTTAGCATCTGATATATTTACCTTATATCCATGACAAATTGCTTTCATTCTTTTTTCGATTTGAATTGGTTTTTGATATTCAAAATTGCAAACCACTCCTAGTTTTTCAATGGTTTTATACAAATTTGTTTTATTATCTATATCTTCTTCAACAAATACTAAAACTACACTTTCTGCTATTAATTTACTATTTGCTTCTAAATACTCTGCTAATCTATCTCTTATCTTTCCAAGTTCTGCATTTTTTCGTTTTCCTTCTTTTTTTAGTATTCCAGAATTTCTAGCAATGATTAATTTTTTTTCATATCCAAAAGCAGGTGTTTCTATATCAGATATAATTCCACCAATATTGGTATCATCAATTGGTATATAGTTGATTCCTTTGATACATTCACCAAATAAATGCTTTATTTTCTTTAATGCGTTTTCTAACAAAAATAGTTCTTCACCATATAAAATATAGATATTTTTTAAAATTCCTTGGTTTAATTCTTTTTCTAATTCTTCTATTTTTACCATAATTCCTCCGCATTTTAAATTTTGTTAATGTATACTTTTCTTCCTTCACATCTGTACATCAAAATCTTTGATTTCGTTAACACACGTCTTTCTCATAGCTTTTGCGCAAATTTAGATGAATGTGCATGACAAATCGCCATTGCCATACTATCTGTAATATCATCTAATTTTGGTAATTTTTCTTCATTTAAAATCATTTTTACCATTCTTTGGACCTGAATTTTATCTGCTCTTCCATAACCTGTAACAGCTTGTTTTACTTGAAGTGGTGTATATTCATATATATTTAGATTATTTTGTCTTGCTGTTATTAAGATAACTCCTCTTGCTTGTGCTACATTAATTGCTGTCTTTGCATTATTGTTAAAAAACAACTCTTCAATCGCCATAGCTTCTGGTTTATATGTTTTAATAATATTATCTAATTCTTTATTAATTTTTTCTAGTCTTAATGGAAATGAAGTATGTGCTTCTGTTAAGACTGCTCCAGAAGTTTCTAAATGAAATTTATTTCCTTTGTAATCTATAATACTATATCCTGTTATTGCAAATCCAGGGTCAACTCCTAATATTCTCATGCTTTCTTTCCTTTCTCTAAAGTAATCTTTCTTGGTTTTCTTTCGAATTTCTGTTCACATTATATCATAAATTTTTTTAATTTCAACTACATTTTATAAGAATTATCCAATTGAGGGATTTTGGGGACGGACTCATTTTTCCCTTTCGTTAAAAATCAAGAAGAAAAAAATATAGAATATAAAAAAATGAAACAATTTTGCGTATCTAAATTTGAATATAGAAATTCTTAAAGGAAAAAGTGAGGAATGCTCATTTTGCTTAAGATTTTAAGCAACAATGAGAGCGGCTCACTTTTTTCTTTTAGAATTTCTATGAAAATTTGGCTTATACAAAATTGTGTAATGACTTTATATTCTATATTTTTTAGTTTTCACAATTTATTAAAGAGGGAAAAATGAGTCCGTCCCCTTAATCCCTTTTACTCATAATAATTCTAAAGACTTCTGCTACACTCCAAGCTTGTGCAATTGCACCTTTTGGTAATTGTGGTTTTACTGAATCATATATTTCTGCTATACTTCCAATACAACCATTTTCATTGATTTCTTTTTTAAATGTTTTATTTGTTTTTTCTACAAATTTTTCTATTTTACTTTCTAAAGCTTCTTTTTCTTCATTTTTTGCTTTATCCTTCATGTTCACAAGTGCATTATAATATAAACCTAATAACCAAGTCCATGTAATTCCTTGATGATAACTACTATCTCTTTTAAAACTATCTCCTTCATAAACTTCTACATAATTTTCTTCGCCTTTTGCTAATGTTTTTAATCCATATGGATTTAATAATTTCTTTTCTACAACATTGATGATATTTTTAGTCATTTCTGAGTCTGGATCTATTACAGGATATGTTAAACTTAAAGCAAATAATTGATTTGGCCTTATTTTACTATCTCCTAATACATCATAAAGACATTTTGTTTTTGGATTATAGAATTTTTCTTCAAATGCTTTTTTACATTTTTTTGCTAATTCCTTATATTTTTTTATTTGTAATAAATCACCCATTCTCAAAGTTAAACTTGCCATTATCATATTTGCATTATACCACATGGCATTAATTTCAACTGCTTTTCCATTTCTTGGTGTAACTGCTATATCTCCTACTTTTGCATCCATCCAAGTATTTTGTGTGTCTTCTGTACCTGAAAAGATTAATCCATCATTATCTAAGTAAATATTATTTCCATCAACATTATTGCCTTCTACATAGTTTTTTATAATATCTTCTAATTTTTTATATATGTTTTCTTTTACAAACTTATAATCTTTTGTATATTCTAAATATTTTTGAACCTGCTCAAATAACAATAAAGAGGCGTCTACACTATTATATAAAGGTCTACTATCATATCCAGAATAGCCATTTGGTACTAATCCATATTTCATATCTTTTACCATGGTCAACAAGACTTCTCTTGCAATATCATATCTTCCCGTAGCTAATAGCAATCCTTCAAAAGCAATTAAAGAATCTCTTCCCCAATCTAAAAACCATGGATATCCAGCAATAATAGTATGTAATCCAAACTTTGGTCTATAGGCAATAAAATTATCAATTGCTTTTATATATGTTTTTATTAATTCATCTTGGTTTACTTCTTTCCTTGTTTTATTTTCTTCTTCTGAAATAAGTCCTGTTCGTCTTATTTCTGTATCAAGTCTATAAACTTCTTTTTCTAATAGTTCTTTTGCATCTTTTTCTTCTATATTTTCTTCTAAGGAACATATAAATGAAATTTCTTTTTCCTCATTTGCTTTTATTTCAACCTCATAAACACCAGGAACTGCATGATTTTCTTCTGGATAAAATCCTCTTTTTTCCTCTTCAATATAGAACATATGCTCAAAATCATCATTTTCATGAGGAATATATCTTCCTTCTGATAAATTCATATAAATAGGCATTTGTGATTTATTATCTATAATGACTTTTATTTTTGTACCATTTATTTGTTGTTTTATATCGAAATGATGTCCAGTGTTCATTGTATGAAAATCTCTAAAGTTCATAATAGGAGCTAATGTTAGTTTTGCTTTATATCTTCCATTTTTTATTTTATAATATACACCAACTGTATTTTCATTATATTCCATGCAAATACTTTTTTCGATTTCTATTCCTTGTACTTTATATTTAAAAGTAGGGTAATAATCTTTCTCAAATTCCTCCTGGTATTGATATCCATGAGAAATATAAGATTCACATATATTGGTATATAAATCGTATTTTTTTCCTCTTAATTCAATTGATTCATCCAATTTGGATAAAATCACATATCGATTTGCTGGTGGATTTAATGGAGCCACTAATAATCCATGATATTTTCTTGTATTTGCTCCAATAATTGTAGATGATGCAAATCCGCCAATTCCATTTGTAATTAACCATTCTTTCGTAATTCCTGTTTCTAAATCTAAATTTTCCTTCGTAAATTTCATAATATCCTCCGTATCTTTTTATTTTTTCAAATAACCACTTTCATTTAATGTTTTCATCATTTCTTCTCTTAATTCTGCTTTTGTTTTCATTCTTCTGCCTTTCCCTTTTGCATTCTTTGCTTTTGTTTCTCTGGTTATTTCTTCATCGCCTCTACTATATATCCTGTTTGCTTTTCTTCTCATACCTTCTTTTTCTGTTTTTATTCTTGCTTTTTCATCTGCTTCTTTTATGGATGCAATTCTTTCACTATATTTATTACTAAATTTGCTTTTTCCTCTTGCATGTTTTTCATGTGATTTTTTACCATTTTTATTTTTTCTTGCCATAGCTTTTTTCTTTTTATTAATTCGTTTTTCTTCTTGTAATTTTGTATTTAACATTAAGTATTGAGGATCATTTTGTTTATCTTGATATTTTAAATCATCACAGATTAGTTCTATAATAGAAGCTGCCACTAGATTTGGGTCATGTCTAATAAATTCACCATCTATCATAGATAAATTTCTTTGTAAAAATTTAATACCTTTTACTTTATCCACATCTTGTTCTACAATATCTTGTCCTTCCAAGTTATATTTTTTGATAAATTCTGGTATTACTTCTCCTGTATCATAAATACAATAATCCATGATACCTTGTCCACAATGTTCTAATATAGCATTTATATGGTCTGCTACACTATAATTATCTGTTTGTCCTGGTTCTGTCATAATATTACTAATATACACTTTTATGGCTGTACTTTCTTTAATTGCCCTATTAACACCATTAACTAACAGATTTGGTATAACATTTGTATATAAACTTCCAGGTCCTATAATGATACAATCTGCTGCTTTTATTGCTTCTACAACCCCTGGTGCTGGTTTACAATTTGATGGACTAATCATAATTCTATTAATCTTTGTTAATTTTTCAGAAACGACTTCTGGTATTCTTGATTTTTCTTCTACAATATATCCATTTTCCAATTCTGCAACAATTTTCATTTCGTCTAATGTAACAGGTATAACTTTTCCTACCATATTGATGACTTCATTACTTTTTATGATAGAATCTTCAAAATTTCCATTAATTTCTTTCATTGCAAGAAAATATATATCTGAAAAATCCAGTCCTCTCAATCTTCCATTTTGGAATTCATGATTCAATAATTTTTCTACTTGTTCATCTTTTTTGGATAATGCTACAATACTTTCTTTTATATCATTTAATGGCAATGTTTGTAACTCTCTTCTAGAATTTGTAATCGCTTCGCCATAGTCTGATACAGTTACAATCGCTGTTAAATTGCTTGTATAATTCTTTAATCCTGAAAGAACCGTATTTAATCCTGTACCTCCTCCAATTACGACAATATTAGGTCCTTTATCATATACTGTCTTATTAAAAATTAATGAATTAATATTCACATTCTTTTTGTTTTCCATTCTTTCATCTGTTGATTCGATTAATACCTCTAATGTTCTTTTATTGATATATACCAGTCCTACAACAATTGCAACAAATCCCACAACAAATATGGCTACAACTTTTCCTACCTCTTGAAAAGATATTTCTTTCATAACCAATATTTCTGCTATTCCATAACAACATAATACAATTCCTATTAAAATTAAGAATATCCATCTCTTCATTTTTGTACTTGATTTAAACCAATGCATAAAACCATTCATCTTAATTCTCTCCCATAATCTCAATCTCTAACTCTATCTTCTTATCAAATTTTTCTTTTACTTCGTGTTTTACATATTCAATTAATTCTAATATGTCTTTTGCGGTTGCATTTCCTTTGTTTATAATAAATCCTGCATGTTTACTAGAGACTTCTGCTCCTCCAATGCTATATCCTTTTAAGCCTGCTTCATCAATTAATTTTGCTGTTATAAAATCTGTTCCTCTTTTAAAAGTACTACCTGCACTTGGATATTCAATTGGTTGTTTTTCCTTCCTGTAGTTTGCATATTCCTCCATTTTTTCCTTAATATCTTTTTCTTCTCCTTTTTGAAACTCCATATGTACTTCTAATACAATGTATGGCTTATCTTTTAACATGCTTCTTCTATATTCAAAATGCATGTCTTCATTTTCAAATTGATGAATATTTCCGTCATAATCCATACAAGTAACCGTACTCACAATATCTTTAAATTCCTTACCATGTGCTCCTGCATTCATTCTAACTGCTCCACCAATGGTTCCTGGTATTCCTGATAATTCTTCAAATCCGGTTATCGCATTTTTCAAAAGTAAATGTCCAAAAACAGAAATTTTAACCCCTGCCCCAACATTTGCAAAAATTTTTTTATCTAAGTTCATCATTTCAATTTTATTAAATCGGATATTTAAGACAATGCCTTTAATTCCTCCATCTAATACCAACACATTACTACCATTTCCTAATATAGTAACCGGTATATGTTCTTGTTTTGCAAATTTTAATATATGTCTTAAATCTTGTATATTATCTATTTTTATGTAACATTCAGCAGGTCCGCCAACCTTAAAAGTCGTATGTTTTGACATTGGTTCATCAAACAATATATTATCCTTCAAAATTCCTAATTGTAATATTTGTTTTCTTATTTCTTCTGTCATAAACTTCCTCCTCGTTAAATTCTTTATTACTATATCATTTTTTCAGTTTGATTACAAGTTTTATGCATAATTATTTTACTTGAAAAATAAAAATAATTACATGTGAGTCATAAATATATAATGATTATGCCCCACATGTGAAAAAATATGTTAATTGTTATGATTCTATGACTATTTTTGTTAAAACCCTTTATTTTTTCCATTTTTTATAGTATAATATATATAGTGTGAATTTAAAAAAGGAGGATTTATTTATGTGGCAATTTTGGTTAATTGCTTCTGGAATATTTTTTATCGCAGAAATTATAACAACTGGTTTTTTAGTATTCTGGTTAGGTGTTGCAGGTTTAATTACAATGTGTGTTAGTTTCTTTACAGATAACTTAACGATTCAAGCAAGCATTTTTGTCATTTTATCTGCTATTTTAATTTTGACAACCAAACCATTTGTTAAAAAATTTGTTAATAAAAAAGAAAATACAGAAAAAACAAATGCCTTTTCTATTATTGGAAAAACAGCAATTGTCATCAAAGATATTGATTCTATCAATGGTGTAGGTCAAATAAAAGTTGATGGTGAAGTATGGTCTGCTGAAGGCATTAATGGTTCTAATATTGAAAAAGGAACAAAAGTAGAAGTAAAAGAAATTGATGGTGTTAGAGCAATTGTTACACCAATTTCAAATAATTAGTTTATATTTTTATTTATAAATTTTAAAAAGGATGTTTAAAAGGAGGAAGTTTTATGATTTTTTTAATAATATTACTTGTTATCATCTTAGTGATAGCATTTATGTCTATTAAAATCGTTAAACAATCTGAGGTATATATCATTGAAAGATTAGGTAAATTTTATAAGGTAGCTGATGCAGGTCTTACAATTATTATTCCATTTTTTGATCATGTAAGAAGTGTTGTTAGCTTAAAACAACAAACAATGGATATTCCACCTCAAAGCGTTATTACAAAAGATAATGTTACAATCACAATTGATACAGTTGTGTTCTATCAAATAACAGATCCTGCAAAGGCAGTTTATGAAATTCAAAGTTTAAAGAAGGGTATTGAATATTTAGCCATTACAACTATTCGTGATATCATTGGTAAGATGGATTTAGATGAAACCTTTAGTTCAAGAGATGGTATTAATACAAAATTAAGAGCTGTGCTTGATGAGGCAACAGATAGATGGGGTTGTAAAATTGACAGAGTAGAAATTAAAGATATTGAACCACCTGCTGATGTTAGAGACGCCATGGAAAAAGAAATGAACGCAGAAAGAAATAAAAGAGCTTTAATTCTTGAAGCAGAAGCACAAAGACAATCTGCTATTACCATTGCAGAAGGTAAAAAACAAGCAGCAATCTTAGAAGCTGAAGCTGATAAAGAATCACAAATCAGAAGAGCTGTCGGTGAAGCTCAAGCTATTAGAGAAGTTGCTGATGCAAAAGCAAAAGAAATCCAAATGGTTTATGAAGCAATTAAAAAATCTGATCCTGATGAAAAATTAGTTCAATTAAAATCTTTAGAAGCTTTAGAGAAAGTTGCTGATGGTGAAGCAAATAAAGTATTTATTCCATTTGAAGCAACTAGTGCATTAAGTAGTCTTGGTGCTATCAAAGAAGTTATGACTGATGAAAAGAAAACAAAAACAACTAAAAAGACTGAGGAATAATATCCTTATACATAGGACAAATCTCGCTTCGCGAGAACTTTTCTCTACTTTTCTAATTTAACTATATATATTTAAGTTCTCGAAGAAGCGTAAAGATTTGTCGACGCGAAAAATTGCGTAGCAATTTTTCTGTGCAACGTTGTTTTTTGTGGTATAGGAAAAAGCCATTTTTCCTATACCATAAAAAATCCAGTTTAAAAACTGGATTTTTTTCTTATTATTTAATTTGATGTCCATCTTAGCATTCGAATATCATTATATTTACTAAGAACCTCTTTATATTTATCATACTCTTCTTCCCATAATTCATCTGGTACTTTATCAAATGCTTTAAATATTTTTTCTGCCTCTGATAAATAGATAACTTGTTCTTGTGGTGTCATTTTTTCGTATTGTTTTGCAAATATATATAATTTATCTAACATCTGGTTTGCTTCAATAAATCCCCAGAAATCCTTTACTTTCATTCCGAATAACTTAATTTGCATAACTGCATATGCAACAAGGGCAAATATTACAAGTACTAGTATATATATTATTATGAGCAGTGCCATTTTCTTTATCACCTCTTAATTTGCTTTTGTACTTAACTATTATATCATATATAAATTGTTTTTGTAAATACTTTCTTCTTGATTCCTCTCTTCCCTGCCCTATTTATTGATATTCAAGCTAAAAAGTGGTATAATAAATATAGTGGCCACCAATGAGTGAGTCATGAATAATTAAGAAAGGGCCAGTGTGAGGTACACTGGCAAAAGGGGTTAAACTATGGGAAAATTTTTCTTTGCGGTTCGGCCAGAACTACTGAAAGGAGAGAAAAAGAAAATTTTTCTTGAAAAATTTCTAAAAAAAGGAAGGGTTTTGGATTTAGTAATATACACCGACATCGAAAGAGATGTGGCGCATTCCGAAACCACTTTCTTAGAAAATGGCGTCAGTTATGACGCCACAAAAGTAGAACGTTTCTCAGAAGAAAAACGTTCTGCCATCATCGACAAGATGATGGAGGAGGAAAAGGAAAAAGGTTCTCTTTTCTTTCCATCGATTAAAGCTGCAATTACGCAGTTAGAATCGATGTAGTAACTAACCCTTTAACTATTGAAAAAGGCAATTCTCAAATGAGAATTGCCTTTTCTTTCTTTTTTTTTGTACATGTGTTCTGCACTTACTTCAAAAGTTAGCTTAGTTTAATTTTTCTTCTTTGCTGCTTCTACTAATCCTACAAACAATGGTGCTGGTCTATTAGGTCTTGATTTTAATTCTGGGTGGAATTGTCCTGCAATAAAATATGGATGTTCTGGTATTTCCACCATCTCTACCAATAAGCCATCTGGAGAAGTTCCAGATACTTTTAATCCTGCTTTTTCTAATCTTTCTTTATAATCATTATTATATTCAAATCTATGTCTGTGTCTCTCAGAAATTTCTGTTGTTCCATAAAGTTTTTGTGCTAGTGTCCCTTCTTTTATAACACAAGGATATGCCCCTAGTCTCATCGTTCCGCCTTTTTTATGAACATTTTTCTGTTCTTCCATAATATGAATGACTTGATTTGGTGTTTCTTTATTAAACTCTTCTGAATCTGCATCTTCAATTCCTAAAACATCTCTTGCAAATTCTACAACAGCCATTTGCATTCCTAAACAGATTCCTAAGAAAGGAACATGATTTTCTCTTACATATTTTACAGTTTCTATCATTCCATCAATTCCTCTGTCTCCAAATCCACCAGGAATAACAATTCCGTCCATTTCTTTCAATTGTTCTTTTACATTTTCTCTCGTGATTTTTTCAGAATCAATTAAAGTTACTTTTACCTTTACATTGTTTGCAAAACCTGCATGGTATAAACTTTCAATAACTGAAATGTAGGAATCTTCTAATTTTACATATTTTCCAACTAATCCAATGTTAACAACTTTATTTTCATCTATTTTTCTAATATTTTCAATCATTTCTTCCCATTTTGTATTATCTGGGATATATTTTTCTAAATGTAAATGATTACATACTTCTCTTGCTAACCCTTCTTCTTCTAGCATTAAAGGTACTGCATAAAGACAATCTGCTGTCTTATTTTGAATAACACTTGATTTTCTTACGTTACAAAATAGAGATAATTTTTCTCTTATCGTATCTGGAATATCTTGTTCTGTTCTACAAACTAAAATATCTGGTTTGATTCCTAAACTTTGTAATTCTTTTACAGAATGTTGCGTTGGTTTTGATTTGATTTCATTAGAACCAAATATATATGGTAATAAGGTTACATGAATATAGACAACATCTTCTTTATTTTTTTCTAATCCAACTTGTCTAATAGCTTCTATAATAGAAAGACCTTCAATATCTCCTACAGTTCCTCCAACTTCTGTAATGACAATATCTGTGTCTGTATCTTCAAATCCATAAATTTTATCTTTTATTTCATTTGTAATATGCGGAATCACTTGTACCGTTTTTCCTAAATAATCTCCTCTTCTTTCTTTTTCTATAACACTTTGATAGATTTTTCCCATTGTAATACTTGAATTATGTGTTAAATTCTCATCTATAAATCTTTCATAATGTCCTAAATCCAAATCTGTTTCCGCACCATCATCTGTTACAAAAACCTCTCCATGTTCATATGGATTCATGGTTCCTGGATCTACATTGATATATGGGTCAAATTTTTGAATGGTTACTTTATACCCTCTATTCTTTAGTAATCTACCTAATGATGCTGCCGTAATTCCTTTTCCAAGCCCTGATACAACACCACCTGTTACAAAAATATACTTTGTATTCATCTAATACCCCTTTCCAAAAAATAACTGAATTTTAATTTATAGGAAATATATTTTTTAATGTACTATCCTTAATTGTGAAGAAAATTATTTTTCTTTGCAATTAAAAATAAAAAAAGATTAAAAAAATCTCCCTCAAAATCGGTTTTTTTTTAATCTATTACTATTTTAGCACGTATTTATATAAAATACAAGCATTTTTTTATTTTTTTCTAGCAATCAATGCTTTAATTTTTATTCCTTGCTCTGAAAACATCTTTTCATGTTCTGTTTCTATATTTTTTTCAAATATCGGTTCTGCATGCAAGTCATAAGTCTTCTTTATTACTTCAAATCCTGATTCTTCAAGATACAACAAACTAGAATGGAATAAATCATCATCATCTGTTTTAAAATAGATTTCTCCATTTTCTTTTAGAAATACCCTATACTTTTCTAATTGTCTTGTATGTGTTAATCTCTTTTTTCTATGTTTTCCCTTTGGCCAAGGATTACAAAAATTAATATAGATTCTTTCTATTTGGTCTTGTTCATCTAACATTAATAAAATTCTTTCTATATCAAACCTTGTTAAAACAATATTTTTAGGTTCTATATTTTTTTCTTTATATTTGGCTTCTACATTTCGTTTAGCTAAGCCTAACATAGCATCTACTAAATCAATGGCTATATAATTAATATCTAAGTTTTCTGAAGCTAGTTCTGATATGAATTGTCCCTTTCCACATCCTAATTCTAAATGGATTGGATGATTATTTCCAAAATATGTTTTCCATTTTCCTTTCATTTCTTCTGGATTGTCTATATAAAAAGGACTTGCTTCTAGCTCTGGTCTTGCCCATTTCTTATATCTGATTCTCATTTTATTACTCCTTATTTTTTCTCTAAAAAGACATTTTCATTATGTTATTTATTTTACATTAAAAATACCTAAAAAGCAAGAAAAAAAGGAATATTCATCTCTTTCCTCATAACTATTCAGTGGTAAAGATATTGTTACATCCCATTGATTTAAAAGAATATATAGTATATACTTTTAAAAAAGGAGAATTTTATGAAACTTACATATATCATAAAAAAAGAAGATATAGAAACATATGAAACGATACATGCTATTTTAAGAAACACCTTACAGATTTCTAATCGCTTATTAACGAAACTAATTGAAAAAAATTGCATTACTTTAAATGACTCTATTTGTGATACAAGAAGTTCTTTTGAAGTAAATGATATTTTAATCGTTAATTTTGACTATCCTGAAGATAATGCAAATGTAGTTCCTACACAAATGGATTTAGACATTATTTATGAAGATGAATGGTTATTAGTTGTAAATAAACCAACTGGTATGGCTATACACCCTTCTATTTTGCATTATGCGGATTCCCTTTCTAATGGAATTAAATATTACTTTGATTCTATTGGATTGGCAAAAAAAATTAGACCTGTTAACCGATTAGATTTTAACACCTCTCGGATTAGTAATTTTCGCAAAATGTGCCTATATCCAAGAAATACTTAGTAAACAAATGTCTGAAAATACTTTTAAAAAAGAATATCTTTGCATTGTTGAAGGAATTTTAGATAAGAAATCTGGAATGATTGACTTACCAATCGCTAGAAAGCCTGGTAGTATTATTGAAAGATGTATAGATTCTAATGGTCAACCTTCTAGAACAATTTATGAAGTTGTAAAAGAATTTCAATTTGATTTTCAAAATAATATAAAACCACTTTCGTTAATGAAATGTATATTAGAAACTGGTAGAACACATCAAATACGTGTTCATTTCAGTCATATAGAACATCCTTTACTTGGTGATACTTTATATGGTAACCCTTCACCTTTGATTTCTAGACAAGCATTACATAGTTATAAAATATCTTTCATTCACCCAATTACAAAAAAAGAACAATGTTTTACTTGTCCTTTACCAAATGATATTAAAAAATTGCTGACATGAAAAATGGTTTTGCATTTTTTCTATGTAATCTTCTCTCTTATTTATAAATTTTTAAAATTTTAAAAAAAGAGTAAATCTGTAAGCCGGGTTCTGTCGTTTAAAATAGTCATTTATCTAGGATATATATCACTATATACCTCAAGCCACGCAAGTCGAGAAGGCGCCAGAGCTGGCTTAATCTTCTCTTTGAGGTGTTGCTCCTGATGGGGTTTACACAAACACAATATGTCACCATATTGCTGGTGAGCTCTTGCCTCACCTTTTCACCCTTACCAAAAAATTGGCGGTTATTTTCTGTTGCACTTTCCTTAGGGTCGCCCCCACTAGACGTTATCTAGCATCATTGCTCTTATGGAGCCCGGACTTTCCTCTCGTAATTCCTTTCGGAGATTTACCAGCGACTATTCAATTTACTCTATTTGTTATTATATCATAAATTATTGATTTCTTCTAGTAAGTTTTTATATTTTATTAAAAATACAGAAGTATTTTGTGTACCTACCGCATTTTTTAATTCATTTAGCATGATATATCCTTTATTAATACTTGCTTGTTTATTTGCATCTATTTCTGTATTGGTTAATAGTGTTGTATATGCATTAATTGCATCTATCATATTTGTATTCATTCCTGTCCAATCACCACTATCTAGTTTTGCATAACCTCTAAAAACATTTAATTTTGTTTCTAGCACTGTTTTATATAATGTATCATCTACAACATTTTGTGCAAATTTTGGTATATATTCATATACTTTTACTAAATTATCTAAAGTTGATTGTTTATCTTCTGCTTCTAAGCTTACTGTTAAATTATCTACATCCTTATTAAAATTTAATATATCCTCCTGTGATACATTCAAACTATATAAGTCTAATGTAATGATTGAAATAGAAGTGTAAATTAATTCTGATTCATTTTTACAAGAGTTCCAATCTATATCTCTATTTGTTGTTAAAATTCCAGATGGTTGCATCTCATAATTTTCATCTGTATTTTCTGTTTGTGCCTGGTCACTATTATCTTGAGTTGATGTGTTATCTGAACTAGAACTTGTATTAGAATCAGAGCTAGAATTTCCTCCTGAAGATCCTCCTCCTGAATTTTCAGCTGATCTAGATTCCTCTATCTTTGTTGTATATATTTGATAATTTCTTGTTTCTATATTATTCATATTATTAAATAAATCCACTAATTTGGTATCTAAATATCGAATTTCTGAAGTCACTTTTTCCTTTTCATCCTGCTCATTATTTTGTGTTGCATTTGTATATACTGTTAATGCTAATACAACTAGTACAATTAGCAATATGAGATATGAAATAATTTTAAATTTTTTCAAAAAAATCCCTCCATTTTTACTTTTCTTTAGTATTGACATTTTTTGACTCGTTTATTCTCGTATAAAAATGAAAATTTTTTTCATAATATTTAATATAAACGTTTTTTATGGAGAATATTATGTACGTAACTGTTCATTTATATAGTCAAAAAGAAGGAGAATTAAATAAATTTTTAAGTAAATTTTATAATACTAATCTTGAAATCTATAAAGATTTTAGTTGGGAAAAACAATACACAAATCCTGTTGAATTAGCCGAAATTGTAGGAGTATTTTTAGATAATATGGAAGATTATTTGATTCATATGTGGATTTGTCTTGATAAAAATGTTTATATAAATATTACTGAACAAAATGGTAATGAAATTATAAAATACTTATATGAAAGATTTCCTTACTAATTAAAAATTCAAACTTGAAATACCTTTTTGGGAGAGCTTGTGTTATCCTATATTTCATAAATTTTTCGGCTCAATATGATAATTAAAAATTTGTAACATCATCTATTGCGCCTCTTAATATTATAGAAAAATCAAAGATTTTCTATAATATTAAATTAATCGTTGCACACAATTTTACTTACGTAAAATTGGCGCCGAACAATAACGCGGACTTTAAAATGTTATGAATAGATAAAATGCTAAGAGTATCCACTATTGTTCTTATCAGACCCTCACTACGTGAGTAGCGTGAACATCCCTCAATAGATGATTAACAAATTCTAAATTATCTCCAATCACATTCAAAATTTATTCAATCTAGGATAACACAAGCTCTCCCAAAAAGGTATTTCCAGTTTGAATTCGTAACTTTTCTTACTTAATTGTATTCTTATAAAAAATTTTCTCATTTTTCTATAATAATGGTTACTGGTCCATCATTTATTAAACTTACTTTCATATCTGCCCCAAAAATTCCTTTTTCTACTTTTATATCATTTTTTGCACACTCCTCGCAGAAATATTCATATAATGCTTCTGCTTTATCTGGTTTTGCAGCTTCTGTAAAAGAAGGCCTATTACCTTGGGAACAATCAGCATATAATGTAAATTGTGATACAATTAATAATTCCCCATTTACATCTTTTAATGCCAAGTTCATTTTATCATTTTCATCTGTAAAGACCCTTAACTTACATAGTTTTTTTACTAGGTAATCTGCATTTTCCTTTGTATCTTCATGTGTAACACCTAATAATACTAAAAATCCCTTTCCGGATTTTACCAACTATTTTTCCTTCTACTTTTACTTCTGCTTCTTTAACTCTTTGTACAACTATTTTCATTTCTAACACCTACTTTTGTTCTGCAATTTTTCTATATAATCTTGTTTTTTACTTTTGAAAATACAGTTTTCTAAAAAGTAAAAATAATAAGAAATCATGTAAAACTCCTTGGTATATTCATTTTGAGTAAATGAATATATCAAGGAGTTTTATAAGACTTCATTTACTTTTATTGTCCAATATTTTTCATTTCATCTTCTGTAATATTTTGGGGATCAGGATTAATTTCTACTTCTGTTGTCTTTTCCAAATTTGTGTGTGTTTCTGTAGGTTCTCCAACAGTTTCTTCACTCTTAGGTTCTTCTGACACAGAAGTTTCTTCTTTAACTTCTATGTTTTCTAAAACTTCTACTTCTTTTGCCTCATCCTCTTCTTGTTTTGCACCACATTCTGGACAGAACTTCACATTTTTGTCAATTTCTTTAAAACATTCTGGACATTGTTTTTTATCTTTTAACTCTAAACATTCTTGTCTTATTTTTTCGATTTCATTGCTCATTTCGTCAATTTGTTTGCATTCTTCTTGCAAGTCATTTGCTGAAATTTCTTCTTTTTTTACATGCTTTTCATATACTTTTTTTCCAATTTCTTCGTAAATGTCTTCTATTTTTGATTTTAATTCTCCCATTTTGAATTTTAATTTCGTTTCTTTCGCAAGTTTCCCTGTTTTATCTGCCGTAACTTTATATGCTTCTGATGCTTTTTTCCCTAATTTATCAAAAAAATCCATTTACAACATTCCTTTCAATATATCATCTTGTTATATAGAAAAAATTGGTTTTAATCTTTACCCTATCTAAATTTTGTATATACAACAAGATTAAGCTTCTTATATTTTATTATTTCCTTTATATGACTATATTATTCACTTTTTTTCTCTCTTGTCATTAAATTATTAACTGCCTCTTTGGGATCAAGCTTTTCATAAATGACTTGATATACAGTTTCGACAATTGGCATATATACATTATGTATTTTTCCTAATTCATAAGCGACTTCTATGTTATCTATACTTTCAATAACCATTCCAACTTCCTTTTTGGCTTCTTCTAGTGTTTTTCCTTGTCCTATTAGTTTTCCGGCTTTACGATTTCTACTATGTTCACTTAAACAAGTAACTATTAAATCTCCTAACCCACTTAGTCCATAAAATGTATCTTTTTCTCCACCTAATGCAACACCTAATCTTGTTAGTTCTCCTAATCCTCTTGTAATTAATGCTGCAAATGTATTATCTCCAAGTCCAATGCCACTTGCGACACCTGCACAAAATGCAATAATATTTTTTAGTGCACCTCCTAATTCAACACCTTTTACATCACTTGATGTATAAATTCTCATTTCTGGACACATAAAAGTGTCTTGTATCATATTTAAAATTTCTTGATCTTTAGATGCAACAACAAGTACAGTTGGAATAGCAATTGAGACTTCTTCTGCATGACTAGGTCCAGATAATACACCTATTCGAACACCTGGTAATTCCTCTTCTAATACTTCATCTAATGTTTTTAAAGAATCTTTTTCAAATCCTTTTGAACATATGATGACTGGTTTTTTACCAACATATTGTTTATATTGTTTAAATACATCTCTTGTAAATTTTGATGGAGTTACATGTAAAATAAATTCTACATCCCTTATTACTTCCTCAAAATCTGTAAAACATTCTATATGTTCTGGTAATTCTACTCCTGGTAAGAATTTGCATCTTTTTTCTTTGTTAATTAAATCTTTTTCTTCTTCTGAAAAGGACCATATTTTTACATAGTTTCCTCCTCTTGCAAGGTGAGTTGCTAATGCCACTCCCCAACTTCCACTTCCTATGATTGCTATATTTTTCACTTTTGATTCATTCCTTCCTTTTTTATGTATTTATTCTTTAGTTCATTCTTTCCTTTTTTATGTATTTATTCTTTTGTTTCATTTATGATTTCATATTTCATATTATATCATTTCTAAATTAACATCATATTATATTTGTAAACAATCCTTGATTAATTGTATGTACTTTTTTTATTGTATAGAAAAAATCGACTTTTATCTTGCCCCTATGTGGATTTTTCCGTATACAACAAGGTTAGGCTTCCTATATTTGTGCAGTACTGCGAAGCAGTCTTCACATGTGTGCGTCGAAATCTTTGATTTCGTTAACGCACGCCTTTCTTATTTTTTAAAACTAATTCTATTTTCTTTTCCAGCCATAATTCTTTTGATATTACTTCTATGATTAAACAATACAATCACAGCTAATATAATACTATATATTAAATAGCCACTTCCTTGTGACACAATATAATTATCTGTTATGAATAATGTTAATACTGGAAATAAAACGGCTGCTGCACATGAACCTAAAGATACCATTCTTGTTAATGCAATTAATAATACGCCAAATACTAAACAAATTAATCCGATTTGCCAGTTACTCATAATTAAAATTCCTAAAGATGTTGCAACACCTTTACCACCTTTAAATCCAAAGAATATTGGAAATGTGTGTCCAAGTACAACTGCAATTCCTGCTATTTGAACCAATAATGATTGATTTTCTACTTTAAATGCCCATCCAATAAACATAGCAATTAAAATAGCGACAACACCTTTTAAAACATCACAAATTAATGTTAATGCTGCTGCTTTTTTTCCAACAGAACGAAGCATATTGGTCGTTCCTGCATTTCCACTTCCTTTTTCTCTTACATCAAATCCAGCCATCTTTTTACTTAAAATAACTGAAAAATTAACACTTCCTATTAAATAGGCAATAATTGCTGTTATGACATTATATACCATATGTTACCTCCTTTATTTTATACATCTTTTTCATTTTTTTCTCTTACAATAATTCTAACTGGTGTTCCTTCTAGTCCAAATTCTTTTCTGAATTGATTAATTAAATATCTTTCATAAGAAAAATGGAACAATTCTTTATTATTCACAAATATAACAAATGTTGGTGGTTTTGTTGAAGCTTGTGTTCCATAAAATATTTTTAATCGTTTTCCTTTATCTGTTGGTGGTTGTACAATGGCAATTGCTTCATTAATCACCTGATTCAAAACAGAAGTTGATACTCTCAAACTATTTTGTTCATTTACATGATTAATCATATCAAATAATTTGTTAACTCTTTGTCCTGTTTTGGCAGATATGAATATGATTGGTGCATAAGATAGATAAGATAATTTGTTATAAATATCTTTTTTATATTTTTCTAATGTTCCTGTTTCTTTTTCATATTCATCCCATTTATTAACCACAATGATAATTCCTTTTCCTGCTTCATGAGCTTCTCCTGCAATTTTAGCATCTTGGTCTGTAACACCTTCTAAGGCATCTATCATCATTAAGCAGACATCTGCTCTTTCAATTGCTAATAATGTTCTCATAATACTAAATTTTTCTATTGATTCTTTTACTTTGCTCTTTTTTCGAATTCCAGCTGTATCAATTAAAATATATTTTCCTTTTTCATTTTCAAATCTAGAATCAATAGCATCTCTAGTCGTTCCTGCAATGTCACTAACAATGGTTCTATTTTCTCCTAATATTTTATTAATCAAAGATGATTTTCCTACATTCGGTTTTCCAATAACGGCTACTTTTATGATATCCTCTTCATCTTCATCTGATGTTTTTTCTGGAAAACTTTCATAAATTTGATCTAATACATCTCCTATACCGATGGCATTACTTGCAGAAATAGGATAAGGATCTCCTAGTCCTAAGTTGTAGAATTCATAAATTTCTTCTCTATCTTTTTCAAAATTATCAGCTTTATTACATACTAACACAACAGGCTTTCCAGATTTTTTTAGCATAACTGCAATTTCTTGGTCTGCTGCTGTAATTCCTTGTCTAATATCTGTTAAAAAGATAATGACATCCGCCATGGCAATTGCTAAATTCGCTTGCTCTCTCATTTGTGACAAGATAATATCTTCTGAATCTGGTTCAATCCCTGCCGTATCAATTAGTGTAAAATTTCTTCCTCTCCAATTGGTGTCTGCATAAATTCTATCTCTAGTAACACCTGGTGTATCTTGTACAATTGATACTCTGCTTCCTACCAGATAATTAAAAAAAGTTGATTTTCCTACATTAGGCTTTCCTATAATTGCTACAATTGGTTTTGACATCTTCTAATCTCCATTTCTAAAATATATGTTATAGTATATCACACTTTCTATAAAAATAACAAGAAAAAATAACTTTAAGTTTCAGTATTTTTGCAAGGGAGGTGCTCATATTATTTTTTTTCATTATTTCCTCGGCTTGCTACATAGACTATAAATTCTAAATTTTAAATAAACGAGCCACTCGCTATTCGCGCTTCCTCATTTATTTAAAATCAAGAATTTATACATCTATTCCACGGCACATTCGTCAATAAATTCAAAAAAATAATATGAGCACCTCCCTTGCAAAAATACTGAAACTTAAAAATTAACGATTATAAAACTTTTTGTCTAATTTCTTCAATTTGATTGTTGATATCTTCTATAAATGTTTCATCTTTTTCAATAAGCTCATCTGTTAATTCATATTGCTCTTTTACTTTTAATATTCTCATTACACTTTTATTAATTCTTTTCATCTTTAGTTTGTCTTCTTTTGCAAGTTTTATAATTTTATCAATTACTCCCACATCATTATCATATTTAAAAATAATCATATCATTACATGCTAAGAATGCCTTTTTTACAGCATTATTTTTACCATAACGGATTCTAACACCTTTCATTCTCATATCATCTGTGATTACCAATCCATTATATCTATATTTTTTTCTTACATATTTCGTAATAAATCGTTTAGACATAGATACTGGTAACTTTCCTGTCACCTTCGATATTTTTAGATGTCCCATTAATATTCCATCTACTTTATGTTCTATGGCTTTTTTAAATGGCTGCATATCTTCCTTTTCTAAATTTTCCATTTTTTCTTCAATTTTAGGAAGATGAAAATGAGAATCAGTTTTTGTTGCTCCATGACCCGGAAAATGTTTTGCAACAGATATCACACCATTTTTTTGTAATGCTTGCATATATTCTATACCATATTTTGATACCTCTTCTACCTTCTCACTGTAGGCTCTATCACCAATGGCATGATTATCATCAAATCTTTTGATATCTAAAACAGGTGCAAAATCCATATTGATACCTAATTTATGCAGAATTTCACCTGTAATCTCTCCTGCGCGTTTTACCAAATCTTCTTCTTCACTCTTTTTAACTAATTTATTAGCTGCTGGAAGATTTTTAAATTCTTTTGGTGTTCGATTTACTCTACCACCTTCTTGGTCAATAGCAATAAACATTGGTATTTTGTTTTTTTGGTTTAATGTTTTTATTTTGTTAACAAGTTCTATCATTTGTTCATAATTTTGATGATAGTTCTTTTTATATAATAAAACGCCTCCTACTTTGTATTTTCCTATAATTTCTTCCAAGTTTTTCACTGCTGTTTCCGTATTTAATCCAATGATAATCATTTGACCAATTTTCTCTTCTAAAGTTAATTCATGTATATTATATTTCATAGGCATCTATCCCTTTTACTATTTTCCTTATTATATAATTAAAAGAATGATTTATCAATAGATTTTTTGGTAAAGCTAGATTTGTTCCTGAAAATATGGTATGATATATGGCATACAAATACAAATACAAATAAAGGAGTGACAAAATATGGCATTTGATGGAATTGTTACAAAAGCAATTACCTCTGAATTACAACAACTCATTGGTAGTCGAATTGATAAAGTCTATGAACCAAATAAAAATGATATTATTATAGGCTTTTACTTAAATGGTGTTAATTATGCATTAAATATTTGTACCAATGCTCAAAACTATAGATTACATTTAACAACTCATGCAAAACCGAATCCTAAAAACGCACTAAATTTTTGCATGTTATTAAGAAAATATTTGATTGGATTACGTATCAAAAATATCATTTCTGTAAATTTAGAGAGAGTCATTACTATTGAGTTTGAAGGTTTTGATGATATCGATGATATTATTACCAAAAAATTAATTATAGAATTAATGGGTAGACATTGTAATGTCATTTTAGTAGATGAAAATAATATGATTATAGATAGCTTAAGACATATTTCTTCTGATAATGAATTAACCAGAGAAATTGTCCCACATGTAAAATATGTATACCCCTCTACAAATAAGTTGAATTTTTTAGAAGTTACTAATTTTCAGGATTTCAAATTAAAATTAAATTTAGATTTTGAAAAGATGCATATTTCTGATTTACCTTCACAAATTTCTAGTATCTTTAATGGAATTAGTAAAAGTTTTATCAGCCACATCATTGAAACACTACACTTGGATACTTCATCCAAAATAGATGATACAAGCTTAGAAGCAATTTATACAAATACGAAACATATCATTGATGCAACAGATTCTTTGCAGTTAGGGTTTGATACAATAAAAGATACGAAAGGAAATGTAAAAGATTATGCATTATGTATAAAAGATTCTTCTGAACCTTTTACCCTTAACTTTTTCATCGATGATTATTATTTTCATAAAGAAACATCTGAAGAATTTAAGGTATATAGAAATAGTATTTCAAAATTGATTTTAGATACACTAAAAAAATATAATAAAAGATTATATAATATTAATGAAAAACTAAAAGAATGTGACCAGATGGATACTTACAAATTATATGGTGAACTTATCACAGCAAACTTGTATAGAATAAAAAATGAAAATACCGATACTGTATCTTTAGAAAACTATTATGACAATAATAAAGTAATTACGATTCCTTTAGATAAACGTTATTCTCCTAGTCATAATGCCAAACTATTTTTTAAAAAATATAATAAATTAAAAAATGCTTTGTTGATTGTTGGAGAACAAAAAGAAGAAACCATGAAGGATTTAGATTACATTGAAAGTGTTATTTATGAGTTAGAAGCTTGTTCTACCATAGAAGATATTAGTAATGTTTTTGAAGAGATTTCTGAAAGTTCTGTCTTTAAAGAAAGAACTGAAAAATATAAAGAAAAGAAAAATCCAAAAGTTAAAAAATCAAAATTAACCAAAAATAAATATGTACATTTTAATCCAATTAAATACAAAATTGAGGACTATACCTTTTTAGTTGGTCGAAACAATATGGAAAACGACTATTTAACTTTAAAATATGCGAAAAAAACAGATTTATGGTTTCATACCAAAGATATTCATGGAAGCCATTGTATTTTAGTCTTAAATGGTGCTCCTGTTCCTCAAAATGATATTTTATTAAAATGTGCAGAAATTGCAGCTTATCATAGCAAAGCTAGAAATTCTTCTAATGTCCCTGTCGATATTTGCGAAGTAAAATATGTAAAAAAACCAAATGGTGCAAAACCTGGTATGGTGATTTATAAAAATAACAAAACCCTTTATGTAACAGCTAAAAACTAATTTCAGGGATTTTGGGGACGGACTCATTTTTCCCTTTTTAAATTGAGATATAAAAAAATATAGAATATAAAGTCATTACACGATTTTGTATAAGCTAAATTTTCACAGAAATTCTACAAGAAAAAAATGCGCCTCTTTCATTGTGACTGTAAAGCTTAAGTCAAATGAACATTCCTCATTTTTTTCTTGTAGAATTTCTAGTTTCAAATTTAGATACGCAAAATCGTTCCATTTTTTTATATTCTATATTTTTTAGCTCTAAATTAAAACCAAAAGGGAAAAATGAGTCCGTCCCCAAAATCCCTTTTTACCAGAAAATTAGTAATGTGATTGCTGTGGCTATCACTACATCTGTGGTTGTCCAGCCTTCAGGAAGAATTTCTATTTCTTCACCTTCTGGTCTTTCATCTAATACACTTACTGTATAATATTTTACATCTTCCAATTTAAATAAAATCTCAAAATTTTGTGTTTCACCAGGTTGTAATTCATTAACATTTATGATTTTCTTTCCTAAATATACATCTCTTTCAGAATAAAAATCAAATTCCAAATATTTATTACTGATGTTATCTGTTTCTGAATTGGTAATTAACCCTCTTATTCTTCCATTGACAAGTGTTGCCTCTGCTTGGTACACATTGACTTGTGATACGTTATCTCTTCTTTCTATTGGTTTATATGAAGAATTCAAACCAACATTAATTAAAAAATCAGAAAATATGATAAACAGTACTACCCATAAGGCATACATGAATAATGTTTTTACTCTTTTCATTTTTCTTCCCCATTTCCTTCCAATCTATACTAATTATACCAAAAGTCTACATAATTTTCAAGCAATTTTAATTTCTTTTCCCAAATATACAGAATATATATATGTTTTATCTACTTTTCTTTGTAAACTTTCTTCTAATGCTTTTTTATATAATTCTAGTTGTGAAATATATTTTTCTACTAATTCGCTTTCTTTTCCTTTTTCCACATAGTCTGTTTTATAATCTACTAAAACCACTTCATCGTTTTGATTAATATAATACAAATCAATAATTCCTTGTACTAAAATCTCCTCTTCTACATCTTCCTCATAAATTTCTTTTGCTGGTATATTAATAAAAAATGGTCTTTCTTTATATACTTTTTTTGCAGTTTTTAAATCTTTCCAAATGGTTGATTTTGTAAATTCTAACACCTTATGTGTGTTAATTACATTTGCTTCTTTTTCTGTTATAATTTCTCTTCTTACTAAATCTTCTATTAGAGCTTGTATCATTTCCAATGTATACTCTTTTGTTTCATCTAATCTTTGCATACACATATGAACGAGAGTTCCTTTTTGTGCAGGAGTGATGACATCATCTTTATCTTCTCTCATGAAATTTGGTTTATTAAAAGTTAATTGATTTTCTGTTTGATTTATTCTTTCATCTTCTATGTTAATTTCCTTGTTGGTTTCAGTTTTACCTTCTATTTTTATTAGATTTTCTGCTTTTATTTCATTTTCTAACTGATTTTCCTTAATAATTGCTTTTGTACTTTCTTTACTCTTTATTATATTTGTATCTGAATTTATACCTAATTGCATATTTATATTGCTTTTTTGTTCCATTTTCATTTGTTTAATCTTCGTAACAGAGGTCATAGTCGGAATCGTTGTTGCTAATTGATGTTGATATGTATATTCTAAAATTGTATTGATTTTTTCTAGTTCTTCTTTTTTTACCATTACATTTTCTAACTGTTCTCTAATATCTACCATCTCTTCTTTTGGCTTAGCAAAAGATTTTAATAGTTCTTGTTTATTCCATACATTCAATGTTAATAATTGGTCTTTATTTTCTTTTTCATATAGATAAACTAATAAAATCCAATCTAAATATTTCTTATACTTTTTCACTAAAATGTAGTTTATCTTATCATTTACCTTATGATAACGACTGACTTGCTTTTGCATATTTTCCATTTCTTTTTCATAATCTCTTTTTAATCCTGTAATATATAATTTTTCTTTTGCTCTTGTTAAAGCAACATACAATATTCTCATTTCCTCTGATAGGGTTTCTGTTAAAATTTTATTTCTAATAGCCTCTTTTGTTAAGGTATCATATTGGACTTGTCTTTCATAATCGATATATTTTACACCAATTCCTAATTCTTGATGTAATAATATATTTTGATTTAAATCCATTAAATTAAATTGTTTTCCTGTTGCTGATAAAAAGACAACTGGAAATTCCAATCCCTTACTTTTATGAATACTCATAATTCTGATAACATCATCATTTTCCCCTATTAGTTTTGCAGCTCCTAAATCATTACTTCCTACATGAAGTTTTTCTATAAATTGTATAAAATTATATAATCCTTTAAAACTTGCGGTTTCATATTGTTTTGCTCTTTCGAATAACATTTTCAAATTGGCTTGTCGTATATCTCCATTTGGCATAAGTCCTACATATGTATAATAATGAGTATCTGAATATAATTTCCAAATAAATTCATCTAATGCCAAATATTCTTTTTCTTTTCTCCATGTTTCTAAGTTATGAAAGAAAGTATCTATTTTTTCTTTTAATTCGTGACTTACATTAATTCTTGCCTTTTGCATAGCTGTATAAAAATTATCATATTTATCAGATAGTCGAATCTCTACCAATTCGTCATCTGTAAAGTTTCCGATATGTGACCTTAAAACAGTTACTAATGGAATATCTTGAATCGGATTATCAATAATTTTTAATAAACTCATAATGGTTTGAATTTCAATAGAATCTAGATATTCTTGAGAACTTTCAGAAAATACTGGCATTCCTAAATTGATGATTTCTTCTTCAAAAATCGGTGCATTGACTTTCGTAGATCTTAGCAAAATAACAATATCTTTATATTGGATATCTCTAAATCCATTGATTTTTCTATCAAATACTTGAAAATGACTTTCTACTAACGCTTTTATTTTATTCGCTACAAATCTTGCCTCAACTTGTATATCTTCTACTCTTTCTTCTACTGTTTCTTCAGTCTCCTCATTCTCTTGTGATTCTTCAGCCCCCCTCGCTTCCTCTTCTGATACTATATCTTCTTTTTCTTTTAAATCAATGACATCAATTTCTGTTTCTAATTCTTGTGATGTTTCTGCATAACTAGCTCCTAAATTTAAATATTCTTCCTCTGTATAATCTATTTCTCCTAAATTTTCGCTCATAATGTCTTGGAATATTAAATTGGTGAAATCTAACACATTTGCTCTACTTCTAAAGTTTTTGAATAATTGTATTTTCAAATCATCTTCATCTTTTTTATTTTCTTTTAACTTGTATGTTTTATATTTTGATAAAAACAAATCTGGCATCGCTTGTCTAAACTTATAAATACTTTGTTTGACATCTCCTACCATAAAGATATTATTGCCTTTTGAAATTGCTGTTAAAATGTATTCTTGTACCATATTACTATCTTGATATTCATCAATGGCAATTTCCACAAATTTTTCTTTATAGGTTTTCGCAACCTCCGTTGGTTCTACTTTTCCATCTTCCTCTTTTATCAAAACATGTAATGCCAAATGTTCAATATCATTAAAATCCACCATGTTTTTATTTCTTTTTCGTTTTGAAAACTCTTCTCCAAATTCAAATATTAGATTTTTTAATTTTATTAAAACCGGATACATATCTGCTATGTCACGATTTGCTTCTTCAGAGTTATATATAAAGATTTTATTTAATTTTTTCGTAACTTTCTTTTTGATATCATCTCTGACCAACTTTGCTTGGTCCTTGATTGCAGAATCAATTTTTTGTCTTGGCCATGTAGCAAATGTCAAATTACTATAAATAGCATATGCCTTATCCCAACTATTTAAATTTACTTTCAGCATTTCTAATTTATCAATATCATCAAAAATCGTTTTTGCATATTTTTCTAATTCTGGATTTCTTTCTAGGTTTTCTCCTTGTTCTTTTAATGTACTAATATCATCAATTAGTTCTTCTTCTACTTCTGTTAGTAAAATTTCTCCCCATGGATTTTGACTAAAATCTTTCTCAAAGTCTTGAATATGAAACATTTCTATTTTTTCATTTAACCATTGATTTGGAAATGGATTACTTTGAATATATGTATAAATTTTTAAAATTAATTCTTTTAAAGGGGTATCATCTCTGTAACTTGTATAGGTATTAATTAATTCTGCAAAATCTTCTTCCTGATTTTCATATTTTTCTTCAAATATATCTTCTAATACTTCTTGTTTTAATAATTCAATTTCTGTTGTATCTGCAATTCTAAAATTTGGTGATATATTTTCTAATTCATAAAAATGATTTCTTACCACATCTAAACAAAATGAATCAATTGTACAAATACTCGCTTTATTTAATAAGGTAATTTGTCTTTGTAAATTTTCATTTTCTGGAGTTTCATCTAATTTTTGATAAATTGCTTCTAATACCCTTTCTCTCATTTCTGCTGCTGCCGCATTTGTAAAGGTTACAACTAATAATCTATCAATATCTATTTTTTCATTAATGATTTTATTAATAATTCTTTCTACTAATACAGCTGTCTTACCACTTCCGGCTGCTGCCGCAACTAATATATTAGATCCTTTTTCATGAATTGCTTGTGACTGTTCTTTTGTCCATTTAACTTCTGCCATACTCTCTTCTCCTATTAATTGTTTTTTTAGATTATATCATTCGTTATTAAGAATGACAAGAATATTTATTTTAAGTTTCAAGTATCTCTTCCCTTAAAGGTTCTGTTATGTTTTTTGAAATCATCGACGAATGTGCCGTGGAATAGATGTATAAATTCTTAGCTCTAAATAAATGAGGAAGCGCGATAGCGAGAGGCTCGTTTATTTAAAGCTTAGAATTTATAATCTATGTAACAAGCCGAGGAGATATTTCAAAAAAATAATAAAGACTTCTACTTAGAGAAATATGAAAACGGACAAATCTCGCTTCGCGAGAACTTTTCTCTACTTTTCTAATTTAACTACATGTATTTAAGTTCTCGAAGAAGCGTAAAGATTTGTCGACGCGAAAAATTGCGTAGCAATTTTTCTGTGCAACGTTGTTTTTTTGTTGAATAGGAAAAAGCCATTTTTCCTATTCAATAAAAAAATCACATATAAAGGAATCTTTTGAAACCTTATATGTGATTCTCTAATTTTGCTAATAAATCCTGCAAAGCTAATTTTCTATGACTCATTTGATTTTTTTCTTCTTTGGATAATTCTGCATATGTTCTCCCATCTTCTAATTCAAAAATTTCATCAAAGCCAAAACCATTATCTCCTCTTGGTTTTTCTGCGATTTTACCTTGCATTTTTCCCTTTCCAACTACATAGTTACCATTATCATAATACGTAATGCAACATTCCACACTTGCTTTTCTATCTGCGCCTTTTAAATCTTTCATTTTTTCTAAAATATATTGATTTCTTTCTTTTGCTGTTGCATTTTCTCCTAAAAATCTAGCAGTATGGACGCCTGGCCAACCATCATATATATCAATACATAAACCACTATCATCTGCTATACAAGGCATATGCAATATTTCTGAAATTTCTTGCGCTTTTTTTAAAGAGTTCCCTTCAAATGTGTCTTTATCTTCTTTTACTTCGATTGTACAATTTACATCTCTTAAAGATAATAGTTTATAATCTTTTAATATATCCTTAATTTCTTTCAACTTTCCTTCATTATTTGTGGCTACAACAACTTTTTTCATTTATCTTTCTTCTTCCTTTGATTCGTTATTTTTCTTACCATGATATTTTAATACTTCATCAATATCTTCTCTTTTATCTAATTCTCTGCATACCTCTTTTAAAGTCTCTTCTGTTCCATCATATTGACGACCAATATATTCTAATACCTCTTCATATCTTACATTTTCTACTCTACCATTTTCTGATAATTGGCATAATTCCTTTTGTTTTCTGAGTTCTTCCAAATATGTAGCTAATCTATTCAATTTTTCGTATACCTGTGTATTGTTTTCGTTAATTGCTCTATAGGATAATATTTTTATATATGAAGTTAATTCTCTATATTTTTGTTGAGCTGTTTTCTTTTCCATCTTTTCTCTCCTTTTATGTATATTATCATAACAGATTTTTCTATATATTTCAAGCTTTACTTTATATAAATAGTATTTTAGAAAAATCTACTGTATCATTTTAATATTTTTTAATTATACTGCTATAAATTCTTTGGAAAACATAAAAACCTATAAAAGCATTGAAAATGCTGGCAAACCGTGATATAATCATCTAAATTTGCGTTTGTGAAAGGAGACTCTATTATGAGTAAAGAAATGAGTAAGCCAAAAATGACAAAAGAAGAACTTGCAAAATTTTGGAAAGACCATTATGAAAGGATAGATTCTATTTATCCTGTAAAAAGTTTTGAAATCCAAGGCAAAAATGGAGAAACACTTACTTTTTATTGTGGAAATGCCTATAAGAGCGATCCTCAATTTTTACTTTATGATTTAAAAGATACCGGATATCAAAAAGCCATTGAAGAACAAAAAAAGCATGATTTATTGGGTGAAGAACGTGACGAAGATAAAGATATAAACGAAACTTTTGAATCAAAAGCTTTTATAGATATAAATAAAGAAGAAAAATGGGTTAATTTTGGAGTAGAATGGGAACATATGAGAAATGGATATGGTAGAGCTATTTATGATAACTATATACATATTTTAAAAATGTTAGGCATTCCTGATTCAGAACAATATCAATTAAGAATTTATGGTAATCCAGACCACGACTTTTTCAAAAGAATGCAAACAGAAAAATTAGTTTCTAAAGCTAGTGATAAGCCAGATAAAGAAAAAGCATCACAATTGCTTACAGAATTTTCTCAATATCCACACACTATGAAATTTAGTGAATTAAATGCAATTCTTCAATATGCTATCAATTCAAATATCTCTACTACAGAAATTGCCCAAGCCATAAATGATAATGGATTTAATATATTTTACACTACGATTAATAGTACACCATATTTTGAAAAAGAAGACTTTGAGCAATTCAAATCCTTTGGTATTACGGGATTAAAACCTACTTCTATGCACCGTCATTTTATGAGAAATAGAGACTTCGGATTTATAAAACTTCTAGATGATATTGATACACAAGATGCAACAAGAGAATTTAGAAAAGTTTTCGAAGAAGTAAAAACACAGCACGAAAAAGAAAAAAAAGAGAAAAAAGAAAAAGCACAACATAAAAAGGGAAACGATTTTGACTATACATATCAAACAATAGAAAAATATGGTGTAGCAGAGCATATTGCTTTACATTGGGAACATTTTGGATTATTGTTAAAAAATGTGGATTCAAATATACAGGCTATTGTCAAAAAAGGTACTATCAGTAAGTTTGGCGAATTTGACCCAGAACATGAAAGAGAATGGAATGGCTGTGATATTGATTATGAATCCTCACAAACCTTTAAAATGCTAAGAGAAGCTGAATTAATGGATAAAGATACTTATATTGCTTTATATCAAAAAGCACTTAATCGTAATTATAGTTTAAACAAATTTGACAAAGCAATTGGTAGATTTATTAATAAAGAAGAAAGAAAAAAAGCAAAAGAAGAAATTCTTAGAAATGCTTTCTATCCTTCTCCTAAGGGAGATTGGCAAAAATCTTCTATCCAAGGAAAACCATATAAAATTTCAAGAATTACTATTCCAAAAAAAGTTGCTAAAACAGGCAATGTAAGAGATTTATTAAAACAAGAAATTTTAAAGCAAGGTATCGCTAAAAGAACAAAAATTAGAACAGACATGACAGGTAGAGATAAAAATGGAAAACCTATTTTAGTAGATAATTTAAAAGATTGGTTGTTTGGAGTACCTGGGGCTCATGGTAATTTACAAATGGAAGGAGCATCTACAGTAATTTTACCACCACAAACGCCTGATTTCGCAGTTAGATTGATTGAAGATACTTTTAGAGATATAGAATATCCAAATTCAGAAGGAAGATAAAAAACTTCCTTCTATTTTTATATAAATATCCTATATCTCCTACAATCTATTTTACCTTTAAAATATGTTGCTAGCTTTTTTTCTTTTATTAAATGGTTGAATGTCAATAGTTGGGGTTGAAAACTGTGAAAGTTTTCTACCTCAGCTTTTTTCGTTGAAATGAAAAAAATATT
>CALXKE010000016.1 GCA_944388805.1 uncultured Clostridia bacterium
AACATACATGCTGGATTATGTAATGGTGCTAAATCTGTACATTCTTCTATTGTTTTGATAACTTCATCTGTGATAACTACAGATTCTGTTATTTTCTCTCCACCATGAACAACTCTATGTCCTACAGCATTAATTTCATCTAAAGAATCGATTACTTTATACTCTGGATTTGTGAATTGTTCCAATGTAAATTCAATTGCTTCTTTATGATTATATGCTGGTTTTTTGATTTCGATTTTTTGTCCATTTACTTTATGTGTAATAAATGCTTCTTCTTCTCCTATTCTTTCATATTTTCCAGAAGCTAACACTTCTTCTGTCTCCATATTAATTAATTGATACTTTAGTGATGAACTACCACAATTTAAAACTAAAACTTTCATTTTTTCCTCCTTTTAAACATTGGGGACGCGCCAAATCATTCAGAAATTGAATGAAAGGGACAGGGCCCTTATTTTTTTATTCTTTCTTTATATTAATTAAACTCTATCTAATATTGTCTACTTTTGGTCGTCTAGCTTTTTTGTTCATATCTAATTCTATTCTATCTGAATGTTCCATTCTAGCTGTTATATCTTTATTATATTTTCTCATGTTTTCATTAATATTTTTTGTTATTATGCTTAATTCCTCATCGCTTAGTATTCTTTGTTTTTCTCTCCATTCTTTACTATTTCCCATTTTGTTAAACCTCCTTTGCATTTACCGTCTCTCTTGCTATCATCAATTCTTCATTTGTTGGAATCACAAAGGTTCTAATTTTTGCATCTTTTGCTGTAATTTCTGCTTCAATTCCTTTTACCTTTTGATTATATTCTTTGTCAATTTTGACACCAAGCACTTCTAGATAATCACAAATGGCCTCTCTTGAATCTTGTCCTTTTTCTCCTACACCTGCTGTAAAAGTTAATATGTCAAATCCGTTCATGGCTACCGCACATTTGGCAACATAGCTAGCTGCTAAGTAATGGAAATTGTCAAGTGCTAATATTGATCTTGCATCCTCTGCCGCTGCTTCTGCTTCAATATCTCTAAAATCAACAGATACACCAGATATCCCATAAGCGCCTGATTGTTTATTTAATATTTTTTCCATTTCATCTGGTTTTAGGTTTTCTTTTTTCATAATATAGGTAACAACTGATGGGTCTAAATCTCCACTTCGAGTTCCCATAGAGATTCCTCCAAGTGGTGTTAATCCCATACTGGTTTCTACTGATTTTCCATATTGAATAGCACACACACTTGCACCTTGCCCCAAATGGCAATTAATAATCTTTAATTCTTTGATATCTTTTCCTACCAATTCTGCTGCTCTATTGGCAACAAATTGATGAGAAGTTCCATGGAACCCATATTTTCTAATGCCATACTTTTCATAATATTCATATGGTATTGGATAAATATATCTTTTCTTCTCCAATGTTTGATGAAAGGCTGTGTCAAATACAGCTACCATTTTGATATTTGGTGCCAATTTTTTGCAAGCTTTAATTCCTAAGATTGCTGCCGGATTATGTAATGGTGCTAAATCTATGCACTCCTCTATTCCTTTTATCACTTCATCTGTTATCACTACTGGATTGGCAAATTTTTCTCCACCATGAACAACTCTATGTCCAATACCACCTAATTCTTCTAAGTTTTTAATCACACCATAATGTGGATTTGTAAGTCTACTTAGTACAAATGAAATTGCTTTATCATGGTTTTTAGCATAATGTTCGAATTTATGTACTTCTCCCTTTACTTTATGTGTCAAAAATGAATCTGCTTGACCAATTCTTTCGAAATATCCTTTTGCTAAAACTTCTTCAGTTTCCATATCAATGACTTGATATTTTAATGACGAACTTCCTGAATTTAACACTAATATTTTCATAAAAACTCCTTATCTTTGATTTCGTTAGCGCACACTTTTTATTGTGCTTGCACTGCTGTTATAGCAACAACTCCTGCAATGTCATCACTATTACATCCTCTTGATAAATCATTTACTGGTTTTGCAATACCTTGGCATAATGGTCCATATGCTTCTGCTTTTGCTAATCTTTGAACCAATTTATATCCAATATTTCCTGCATCTAAATTAGGGAAAATTAATACATTTGCTTCACCTTTTAATGGACTATTTGGTGCTTTTGATTTAGCAATTTCTGGAACAATCGCTGCATCTAATTGCAATTCTCCATCTACTAATAAGTCTTTTTGCTTTTCTTTTACTAATTTTGTTGCCTCAATTACTTTTTCAGTTAACTCTGAATGTGCACTTCCATAGGTAGAATAAGAAAGCATCGCAACTTTTGCTTCTTTTCCTACTAGTTGTTTAAAACTTTTACTAGATGAAATGGCAATTTCTGATAATTGCTCTGGGTTAGGATTTTCGTTTAGTCCACTATCTCCAAATATAAATACACCATTTTCACCATATTCACAATCAGGTACTACCATAACAAAAAAAGCAGAAACTAATTTGGTATCTGGTGCTGTTTTTAAAATTTGTAAAGCTGGTCTTAATGTGTCTGATGTAGAATGTGCTGCTCCTGAAACTAATCCATCTGCTTTATTATCTTTTACCATTAACATTCCATAATATACTGGGTCTAAAACCAATTCTTTTGCTTTTTCTATTGTCATTCCTTTGTGTTTTCTTAATTCATACAAAAGATTTGTGTATTTTTCATAATCTTCTGACCTTTGTGGATCTACAATTTTGGCACCTTCAATATTTACCGCATTTGTTTTTGCCTTTTCTAAAATATTCTCTTCATTTCCTATTAAAATAATATTTGCATATTTTTCTTTTATTACCTTTTCAGTTGCTTGTAATACTCTAATATCTTCTGCTTCTGGAAGGATAATTGTTTTGATTTCTTGTTTTGCTCTTTGTTTGATTTCTTCAATAAATGCCATTTTTATTGCCTCCTTTACCTCAACCATTATATACTATAAACAAAGAAAAGCACAAGTCTTTTTTTAAATTTTCATAATCGTATGAAAGAAATTGTATAACTTTTTATAGATAAGAATATACTATTATTGGTAGGCAGGAAAAATTTACCATTTCACTTGACAACGCTAATCTGAGATGATATACTGTCTACAATAGATCGTACTTTGGAAAACCTACGGGACCAAAGTCGGAAATAATTGATGCCTCGGGTAACCCTCTGGGTCCGAGGCGTTTTTTTAACGTGAGGAGGAAAATATTGGAAAAAATCTTTAAAACACTTGACGAACAAATTCAACTATTAAAGTCTCGAAACATTTTAATAGAAGATTATAATAAAGCTTATAAGATATTAGAAAAAAATAATTATTACTATTTAATTAATGGTTATAAAGATTTATTTTTGAATCATAAATATAAAAATCAATATATTAAAAATACAAAATTTGAAGAAATCTATTCTATATATCAATTTGATAAAAATATTAAAATTAATTTTTTAAAATATATTTTATTAATCGAAAATGAAATAGATACATATATAGCTTATGAATTTTCTAAAGCTTATGGTCATAAAAACTATTTAATTTCTAAAAATTTTAATAATTCAGATTCAAAAATCATATTAGTTGAAAAATTTATATCAAATATACTCTCAGAAATCAAATATCAATATAAAAATTCAAATAAAATGATAGTCCACTATTGGGATAATTATCATTATATTCCATTATGGGTATTGGTAAGAATTTTATCTTTTGGAAAAATCTCAAAATTTTATAGCCTAATGAAACAAAAAGAACAAAATACAATTAGTAGAAAATTCAATTTACAAATATCAGAATTTAAAATTTATTTGCAAAACTTAACGCTTATTAGAAATATATGTGCACATGATGAAAAATTATATGACATAACACTAAAGAATAGAATTTATCCCACTAAATATCATAAAGAACTAAACATAAGCAAAAATGATAAATTTTTATATGCAACTAGAGATTTGTTTTCAATAATCATTATATTGAAAATATTATTAGAAAAAGTTGAATTTTATAATTTTTATATCAATATAATAAAAAATATTGACATTTTACAAACAGAATTAATAACCATATCCATTAATAAAGTCCTATATAAAATGGGATTTCCTAATGATTATAAAAAATTATTATATTTATAACTCGTTTTTAAATATATCAAAAAAGAAGCCGTTTTCACTACGACTTCAAAAAATGATTTTTAAATTCTAATGTTATCCAAATATTTTAGGTAAAAATATAATTAACCCAATAATTACAGAAATTATTGCAGAAAACAATACTGCACCTGCAGCAATATCTTTTGCATATTTTGCTTTTTCATTAATTTCTGGCATAGCAATATCAACAGTCGTCTCAATTGCCGTATTAATTAATTCTAATGAAATCACAATTGCAAATAATAATAAACATACAATCCATTCCATAACTGATATTTTAAAAATAAATCCTGCAATAATTACCAATGCCATAATCACAAAATGTATTTTTAAATTTTGCTCTGTTTTCCATGCTTCTTCAATTCCTTCAAAAGCATATTTAAAACTATTTCTTAATTTTTTTCTCTTTTTTCTTAATTCTACCATTTTTCTTTTATTCTTCATCTTATAATTCTTTTCCTTTTCTAATTGTAATACAGACCTTGCAATATTCGTAAATAATAATAAATATACGATAGATATTGCAAATCCGCCAATAACATCACTTGCATAATGTACACCTAAGTAAATTCTACTAAATCCAATCATTGGTATTAACAATCCTAATATTCCACAACTGATGTATTTTATTTTTTTGTTTTTAACCATTTTCCATATTAAATAGATGATTAATCCATAAAATGCCATACTAACCATAGAATGTCCTGATGGAAAACTATATCCACTTTCAGCAATTAATCTATATCCATCTGGTCTTGGTCTTTGTACAATATATTTTAATAATTGGTTCAGTAAAGTGGTAATGATTAAATTGCTAGCGACACATAGACCCACTTTTTTGTTTTTTATAAAAATGAAAGTTCCTAAGGTTATTACTATTAATACATATGCCGAAGACAAATTGGTTATTACCTTCATGATGACAGTTAGTGGCTCAGACCTTAGATTTAAAATGACTAGTCTATATACCAACATATCTAATGTTAATTGTTCATTTTCAAAAATATCTTCTAACATCATTATGACAATAATTAGACAAAGGAAAGCAATAATCCACTTATAATTTTTTTCTATAATTCGTTTTAGCATTTGTTTTTTCCACTTCTTTCTCATCTTCTAAATTATAATTTTATTACTTTTTCCCATGTTAAATTTTCTTTTCCAAAATGACCATAATTGGTTGTTAATGAATAAATTGGTTTATCCAATTCTAAGTACTTAATAATACCATCTGGCGTTAAATCAAATTTCTGCTTAATTTTTGTAATTAAAGCATCCTCTGATATGATACCTGTCCCAAACGTATTTACATGAATAGATAATGGTTCTTTCATACCTATTGCATAAGAAATTTGTATTTCACATTTTTTTGCATATCCATTTGCCACAATATTTTTGGCAATATGTCTTAACATATATGTTGCAGATCTATCTACTTTACTTGCATCTTTTCCAGAAAATGCTCCTCCACCATGTCTTGCATATCCACCATATGTATCGACAATAATTTTTCTACCAGTAAGTCCTGTATCTCCTAAAGGTCCTCCAATGACAAACTTTCCAGTTGGATTAATATAGATTTTTGTATCTTTATCTATCATATTTTCTGGAATTACTGGTTTGATGACTTTTTTGATAATATCTTTCTTCAATTTTTCTTGGCTAATTTCTTCATTATGTTGTGTAGAAACCAATATCGTTTCAATTCTTTTGGGTCTATTATTTTCATATTCAACTGTTACTTGTGTTTTTCCATCTGGTCTTAAATAATCTATTTCTTTATTTTTTCTTACTTCTGTTAATCGTTTAGATAACTTATGTGCCATAGAAATCGCATATGGCATATATTCTGGTGTTTCATCACAAGCAAATCCAAACATAATACCTTGGTCTCCAGCACCTCCAACATCTACACCTAATGCTATATCTGGACTTTGTTTGGTAATGTTAATATCGATTTTGCAGGTTCTATAATCCATATCAATATTTTCATTATCATATCCTATTTCTTTTATTTTTTCTCTTACTAATTTTTCGATATCTACTTCTCCATTAGCAGTCACTTGCCCTGCAATGGTAATTCTATTGCCTGAAGCAAATGTTTCTACTGCTACTCTTGCAGATTTATCTTGTTTTAAATATTCATCTAATATACAGTCTGAAATTGTGTCACATAATTTGTCTGGATGTCCTTCTGTCACACTTTCTGATGTAAAATAATATTTACTCATTTTATATCCTCTTTTCCTTTTATTTTTCTCTTTTATATTGCATAATTATTACATTTTTTTGTTATTTTGTCAATGGAAGGAAAACATATAAAAAGCAACCAGCCAGGTGAAACTCACCCGACCGGTTGCTAAATTGGTTTTTGCATAGAGTTTATTCAAGAAAAATTGCAGTCGCTTTGATTCCTTCGTAATACATCAACAGAGTATCCATATCATCGTACTCATGATATGTGTATAAGAATAAAACTCCTTCTGTAGGAATTTTTTTGAATAACTCTATTGATTCCTCATCTGCTTTTAGATCCCGAAAGGTTTTCAGCAAGACCTTCAATGTCTCTTCACTAATCTTATCATACGCAATATCCTGCCATTCTTCATGTCCTTCTACACAGATAAAGCGTTTTTGATCAACCCCTTCCTGTTCCAACAATGTGAGATATTCCTCTATCCGCTTTGCTCTCTGCAAAAACTCTTCGAGGATTACATTTTCATGTTTCTCTACCACCTGCTTAAGTTTTTTGTTCATCGCTTTTATTGCCTTCATACTTCTCATGTTTTTATCCTCTCTTTCTTCTGAAATTGAATTTTCAGTTATGTTAATTATATCACTTTTTGGCTGTTTTATCAAATTTAAGGCAAGTATAAGTTATTTATTTTTTTGTCAAAATCCATTTTACAATCGCTTTTTTTATGATAGCATATTCCTCTTTTTCAAATTGCATATTGGCAATACAATATCTTTTATTTGCTATATGTGAGCAGAAAATACATTCATATAGATTATTACAATCTTGTATGAAATAGGAATTACTAATTTTGCTAGAACAAATTACATTATAGCTATTGGTACAATCAGATGAATCCGCAATTCTTAATGCAAAACTACAAGTTCCACTTCTTTGACAAGCAATAATATTTTCACTTTCTGCACATCCATCTGAAAATATGACATTTTTGCATTTTCTACAGTCTGTAGAACGAAATACATTTTCTGAAGTATACATGGGATCACTTTGTGATACATTGATACAATCATATATCCTTTGAGTTGTTGTATAATTGGTTATTTTCCAAATTTCTAAAATTTCTTTTAGATTTTTTACATTTCGTTTGGGTATCATCCACCCCCTTTTTTCATCATATTTTCTCATATTTTCTTGGGTAATATATTTTGCAGAACTTACTGCAGATGCCCAAGTTTCTTCTCCTGTTACACTATCGATTACTCTTTGAGGTAATCTGACATCAAAAGCAAATTCAGATAATACCTCTTCTAATGTATATGGACTAGTTTGTCCAAATATCGCCATAAATGTTTTATTAACAACTTCCATTGCTTCTTTCGTATCCAAACTATTCCCTCCTTTTTTCATTCAATAGGAAAATTCATTTTCTATTTGATTCCAAAACATTATAAAGAAAAATTCCATAACAATTTTTCATATGCAGAAATCTTTAGCCTTCTTCAAAAACAATGAATACAACTATGTAAAATTAGTAGAAAGACGTTCTCTTGAAACTAGATTTCTTGACGCTGATTGGGATGTCATAATATCTTTTAAACTAATGTTATCATCAATTGAAAAGACACTTTCTTTTTTCTTTTCATTCTTTTCCACTATTTTTTCCTCTTTTTTCCCTTCAAAGTCAAATTCTGTTGTTAATATCTGATTTAATACTCTTTGGGGCATTGGCATAAAATCCAATGTTCTTGCTTGAAAGGCAGGATATACCTTTCCTTGACTTCCAATTCTAACAATACATTCTCTATTTCTTAATTCTGTTAGAATTTTCATTCTTGTAATAAATGTATTTTTTACAGCAACATCCATTCTCACATTTCCATCTAAAATTCTTGCATCTTCTCTTGATACTCTAAATATGTAATAATTAATCATATTTGAAAAGATTGCTTTTTGCAAAGGTTCACTAATTTGATTAAAGTATTGTTGTGCTAATATTAATGATAAATTGTACTTTCTACTTTCTGCTAAAAATCTGCTTAATATTGGATTTTCCAACAAGGCAACCTCATCAATAATAAAGATAATATGTTCATCATATGTATAATTTTGAATCAATTGTAAGATTTGTTGCATAGTAAATCCTGCAATTGTTTTTGTTGCTTTCATTCCTAATTTACTTTGATTTAAAGATACAATCGTTAAAAAATTCTCTTCTAAAATATCTTTTAAATCTCTTTCTGTTCCTTTACTTTTTAATCCTGGTAACAATTCCATTTCATCAATAAAAGATAATATAGGTGAAAAAGCTTCTTGATAAGATTCTGTTTTTAATTTATTAAAATCTACTGAAAAAAAATCAACTGTGCTTTCTAATAATCCATCTGCTTTTAATAATTCATTTCTATACTCCACTTCTGTTAGCAATTTCTTTAAATTTACAAAATCCATTTTGTTTAATTTGGTTAATAAATAGATACTATGTCTTAATACTCTTTCCAATTTAGAATTATATTGGTCTGCCATTAATGTTTGGAATAATGATAAGATTAATTCTGTGGTAACGATTAAATCATTTGATGCTCTCATAAACAAATTAAAACTATTTTTTGCTTTTTCAAAATCCAATACTTTTGTATTTTCAATTCCTCCAATATCATTTTTAATTTCTGCATGTGGATCTATTACTACAACTTTATATTTTCTTCTATATTCTTCATTTCTTGATAAATTGGCAACCATAGTACTAATTAATTTTGATTTTCCCGTTCCACTTGCCCCTACAATGATAGAATGTTTATCAAAATCATATTGATTCAAGTGTAAATAATAGTCTTCTATTAGATATGGGAATGTATTTACTCTTAAAAAAGCCTCTTCTTTGTTATCTTTTAAGATATGCATGGCTTTTTGTATATCTAAAAATTTGGTAGCATCTTTTCTATAAAAGAAACGATTATATTTAGAAAAATCAATTGCTAATAATTGATATGGCACACTAAATACAGCTCTTCGTTTTATAAGGTATCCATATTGACTTTCAAAAAATAAATATGTCCTAAATCGATAATATTTTTTTGTTATTGGTAAAATATTAATTTCTAGGAATTTTAATTTTTTACCTTTTTTTACTTCTGCTTTATCATAAATATCTAATCCACTTTTTTCTTTATTGGTCACTAAATACCATCTGCTTGTAATTGATTTTTCTTCAAAAAGATTTTTCTCTTCTTCCTCTACTTTTTTTAATATGAATTCACTAAAATCTTGTATGATAGATGGTAATTTTCTAGAAGATTGTATAAAATATCGAATTGTATTATTTTCTATATATACATACATTTTCCATTTTCTAAAAATTCCATTTAATTTTGATACAGCATATAAAAATTTAGACCAGACATTTTCTTCTACATTTTCTTGTGTCAAAAAAACCTCTGTTAAATACTTCATTTTATCATCACCAATAATATTGTATCAATTGTATAAACAAAAAAACTGACTTTTTTTATACAAAATAAGTCAGTTTTTTCTATTTATTTTCTACTAAATTTATAATTCAATTGGCACTAAAAAATCTGTTATATCATCATGATAATATTCTAATTCTGGCAATTCTCTGATTTTATATTCACAACTCGGAATAAATTTTGCGTAAAATTTTCTAATTTGCTTTTGAATGTCTTTTGCTTCTTGAGAATTTATTCGAATAGAAATCCATTTTGATTTTGGTATTTCATATGCTTCAAGACCTTCTATTGCATCTTCAAATAACACCCAAAAATAGCATTTCGTTTCTCCAAATCTTTCTATATATTCTGTCATTCCATATTGAAAATCTCCATAATTTCTTCCCATTTCATTACAAAAAGCTGGTGCATCTACTCGAATATCTCTAATAGTAGTTCCTACTTTCTTTCCATAAAGAGTCATTTTTTCTCTATCAATAATGGAATATTCTATATTTTCATTATCTTCTTCTTGTTGGTCAAAATGAATTTTCGAAAATACCTTTAAACCTATTGGCTCTTTTTTTATTTGACTTGGTTTTACTCCATAAAATTTTTCAAAAGCTCTTGAAAATGAAGTAGCATTATCATATTGATATTTTACTGCAATATCAATGATTTTTTCTTGTCCATTGATCAAATCAATTGCTGCTTTCGTTAGTCTTCTCTTTCTAATATATTCTGATAATGAAATATTGCATAACATACTAAATAACCTTTGCAGCATAACTTCATTTGTTCCTAAAAATTGAGCTAATTTATTATATTCAATCTTATTTTCTAAATTTTCTTCAATATATTCTATCATCTCATTTAATGATGCATATATGTTCATCTATTCGTTCCCCTTCTCACAAATAGCTAATTCTATGGCTTTATTGCAATTTTCAATATTGACAACATTCATATTTCCTGCAAATTCACCATCTATTGTCCAATCCACATTTTTTTCAGTTGTAATAGTAATTTTATTTGCTTTAAAATAAACAAAATCTCGATTTACCATATAATCTTTATGTCTAAAATCACTTAATAATCGAAAATATCCTGATAATTTTTTTGGTTTTCTAATAAAAACAGTCTCAAATTTACCATCTGCTAAATCAATATCTTCTCTATTAAACCACTTAAAACCTGCTATTGATTCCGAATTGCTAATTCCACCATAGATAAATTCTCCTTCTAGTTCCTCTTCATCAAATTGTATTTTTACTTTATAGGTTGGAATTCGAATCAATTCTTTTATTGCTTTCATATAATAGGCTAATCTACCATATTTGTTCTTTGCTTTTTGTGAAGTTTTATAGGCGACATCGGTAATCACTCCAAAAGCTGCTACATAGCAAAAATATTTATCCTGATTAAATCTTCCTACATCCAATATTTTTGCTTTTGACTCTAACAGTTTTTTAGTAATTGAAATATCTTTTATTGGCATATCTAAACTTCTTGCCAAGTCATTTGTTGTTCCCATAGGAATATAGGCAACACTAACATCTTTTGCATTTAATTCCATTAGTGCAGAAACTGTTTCATTAAATGTGCCATCTCCTCCACAAACCAATATTAAATCTGCTTCTTCTATATGATCTATAACAATGTTTTTTGCATTATATTCTTTTTTGGTAAGTTGAATATTGACTTGCATATTCTGTTCTTCTAAGTTTTTTCTAATTTCTTTTATATAATTTTTTATATTTCCTTTTCCAGATGTTGGATTGATAATTGCTAACACTCGAATACTCAAAGCTTTATTTCCTTCTTTCTTTTTGATTAATCTACATAATTTTAGCACAATTTTTTAAAATAGTAAAGTTGCCAAAGGGGACGTGTCATTTTGGCAACCTTTGTTAAACATCAATAGTAACTTGATACCTTAAAAGTTAAAAAGTTGCCAAAATGACACGTCCCCTTTGGCAACTTTATTGATTATTCTGTTCTTAATGCTTCTACTGGATCTCTTTTACTTGCCATTCTTGCTGGAATTAATCCTGCGATAATCGTTAATACCATACTAATCAATACAAGGATGATTCCACCTATTGCTGGAAGTGATACAGTAACACTAACACCGGTTACAGCATAAATAATTTTTGTGATTGGTATGTTTAATAATATAGTTACACCAATTCCTAATAATCCTGCAATTAACCCTACAATAAAGGTTTCTGCATTAAATACTCTTGAAATATCTTTTTTAGATGCACCAATCGCTCTTAAAATTCCTATTTCTTTTGTTCTTTCTAATACAGATATATACGTAATAATTCCTATCATAATAGATGAGACAATTAATGAAATTGCAACAAATGCAATTAATACATAGCTGATTGTGTCAATGATTTGACTAACAGATTTCATCATAATACCTATTAAATCTGTATAGTTGATAACATTTTCTTCTTTTCCATCATCTTTTTGTTTTTGATTATAATTATCAATTTCTTGGGTTATGGCATCTTTGGCATCAAAATCTTTTGGATAAATACTAATTGATGATGGTTTATCAAGATCAACAGCGCCTAATAATTCTAAATTTCCATCATAACTAGCATTCGCATTATTGCTATATGTTTCCATGATTTCAGCTAATTCTTCTGTACTTAACATGGCAAGTCTAGCTCTTTGCTCATCACTTAATTGACTATAATCAAATGTTTTAGAATCTTCATCTGGAAACGCTAAACCTGTAAACACATTAATGTCTGGATTATCTTTTTGTTCTTTGACAATTTCTGCCTCATTGGTTTTATTGATAACATATTCTTTTAAATCTTTTGTATATCCAATTCCGCCACTCATTCCTGTTGCCACACTTTGTTCATTTTGTTTGATGATTCCAACAACTTTTATGTTTTCACAATTATTAAGCAATTCCTTCATATAGTCTTCATCTTCACTTTTATCTACCCATAATCCATTTTCTTTTTCATAGTAATCAGAATTTAATACTAATTTAAAAGATAAATTTAATAATTCATCATAAGTATATGATGTTGTTTCCGAATCTTCTACTGTTTCTCCATTTTGAACTTTATTCCATTTTTCTTCTAATTCCTTTTGGTCTTTTAATCCTAGAGCATATAAAGTATAATCACTAATTTCGTTATTTTCATTCACAATTAAAACCACTTCATTATAATTTGTAGGCCAATTACCTGCTACTAAATCATATTGAGAATGTAATAATTCTTCATTATCTAGCATTTCTTCCCAGACATCTGTATTAGACATACTTGTCATGCTAGAACCAAACATAGAACTCATAGGAGAGCTTTCTTGTGCTTTCATCATATCTTCCATTCCAAATGCATTCATAACTGTACTTGGATTTACTCGAACAACGCCATTAGAAGTATCTTCTTTGTATAAGTTGATATTTAGATTGTAATTATATTTGATAGCACTTGCATTATCTTTTATTGTGCTATTTTCATTTTCAATGTAGTTTTTTAATGCCTCTAAATTATTATTTGAAACCTTACTTGATAGTGTAGATATCATATCATTCATAATATCTCTAGAATAGATTTTACCATCTTCATGAGTTTCTGTATTTTCTTCTGTCTCTCCCATTAGGCCTTCCATCATACTAGAGATGTCTACTGTTGATTCATCGATAGTAACTGGATAAGAAGATAATGTGTCTTCTTCTACTCGATTGATATAACTTTGTACACCATTTGAAATCGATAAAATTAAGGCAATACCAATAATTCCTATACTTCCTGCAAATGATGTTAATAATGTTCTTCCTTTTTTTGTCATCAAATTATTTAAGCTAAGTCTTAAGGCTGTAAAAAATTTCATGGCAGTTCTACCATCTTTTGCTTTTGCATCTTTTTCCTTTTCTCTGTCTTCTTCTGTAAATGGTTTTGAATCATCTGTAATGACACCATCTAAAATTCTGACAATTCTAGTAGAATATTTTTCTGCCAATTCTGGGTTATGGGTAACCATAACAATTAACTTATCTTTTGAAATTTCTTTTAAAATCTCCATAATTTGGACACTTGTTTTGGTGTCTAATGCACCTGTTGGCTCATCTGCCAAAATGATATCTGGATTATTTACCAAAGCCCTTGCAATAGCAACCCTTTGCATTTGTCCACCTGATAATTGATTTGGTTTTTTATGAATTTGTTCTTTTAAACCAACATCTTCTAAGGCTTTAATTGCTCTTTCTTTTCTTTCTTCTCTAGATACACCTGATATCGTAAGTGCTAATTCTACATTAGAAAGAACCGTTTGATGTGGGATTAAATTATAGTTTTGGAAAACAAATCCTACAGAATAATTTCTGTATGCATCCCAATCTTTATCTTTAAATTTTTTCGTTGATTTTCCATTAATCACTAAATCTCCTGATGTATATCTATCTAGTCCTCCAATAATATTTAACAATGTTGTTTTTCCACAACCACTTTGACCTAAAATAGATACAAATTCACTTTTTCGAAATTCAATACTAATTCCTTTTAACGCTTGAACCGTTGAATCTCCTGAAACATAGTCTTTTGTAATATTTTTTAATTCTAACATATTTTTCTCCTTTATTTAAAATTAACCTTAAAATTGTATTTTTAATAAAAGCTAGATTCCATATAAACTTGCTACAAACTTAAATTCTCCAATAAGCAAGTGATACATCTGGAAATTTCGCTTTTCAAGAACTTTTTCTCTACTTTCGAATCCAAAATATATCTTTAAATTCTCAAAAGTTAAAAAATGACAACTAGTCATGTATAGTTTTAACATGACTAGTTAATTTATTCAATATCTTTCACAGAAAATTTACAAATAACTTTCATTTGTAACTTCTTCAAAATCTATATACATTTCTGTATATTTTGTTTCTAAATTTATTTTTATATTTCCATTTCCAATTGATTCTCTTGGAGATAAAAATTCATTTCCTTCTATATATGTATTTCCAAATTGTTTCTTATGATTTATTTGATAATTTTCTAAAGTTCCTGTTAATATCAAATTTGTAGTAGAATATTCTAAATCCATTTCAGCTTTTTCTGTTATTTTCATATGCATATCCTCTGTTCCTGATTCAGAATCTAATTTTAATGTTTTTACGTCACTTTTATATATTTCAATCTCTCCATATTCATTATTCATTTCTAAATTATCTACTAATAGTTCATCTATTTTACAATAATTATTATATATCTCTAATTTTAAATTAGTTGCATTTAATCTTTCAATATCTAATAATACAGAATTTGCTTCTATGTCTACATTGTTTAGTTTTTGGTTTTCTGGAATATATATTGTTAAAGCATTATTTACCGTATAAAAATTTGAAAACGCTTTATCATCATTTATTTTCAAAGTATTTCCATCTTGTTTTATTTCTACTTTATCTGGTATGTTTGTACCTTCTATTTTAAAGGTTTCACCTTTCTTTATAATGAATTCTATATTTTCTAAATCAATTTCTAAATTTGTAATATCTGTATATTCCTGAGAAATATTTTTCAAATCATCTTCATCCATGTTTTCTACAATTTCTGTAACAGATTGCTTAGAACCTTTCACCAAACCATTTGCAATTCCTAGTAATACTAATACTATTGTTATAGAAAGATAGATTCCGAATGCAATTGCGGCATATTTAATAAATTTTTGAAATCCTGTCATTTAATATCGACACCCCCAAACATACAAAAACTATCTACATAAATAGTTGGTAATTTCTCATCATATTTTCTACCTGTTTTGTTTGAAGTTGCTCCAAAAATTGGCATTGATTTTACTTTTATATTTACATTTTCTGGTGCTAATATCTCAATTCCACCAAATACAGCACATGTTTTTACTAATTTATCCTCATTGATAATGGCTTTTCTTAAATCTAAATCAACACTTCCAAACACGGCATTGATATCTGCCCCATTAAATTCTTGATTATTAAAATCTGCTTTAATTTCACCAAAAGTGGCCCCATACTCTTCTAAATTTTGTCCTTTTTCTTTTAATTCTTTAGTTTTCTTTTCCATCTTTCTATCAATTTTATCTTTGAATATAAGATTGATCCCAATCAAAATCAACAGTACTGGAATTGTCAATTTCCAAATCAAATCAAAATCCAAAATATCTCTACAAGCTAACAATAATAAAATACCAATAATTAACCATACAGCACTCCAAAATTTGTTTTCCCTCGCAATCAATTCTATAGCACTTGGGATGATGATAAGTAATGTCCACCAACCATCAAAAAAGATATTAATATTTGTAATCTCTAAAGCATTTAAAGTCAAAATAACACCAATTACGACTAATACGATTCCCCACAAAGTATTTGCTAATTTTCTCATAATAACCTCCTATTTATATATATGAATTTTCGATTTTAGGTACTGCATAATATTTATCATTTACACTATGTATTTTTTGTTGAACTATGTTTTTTAATTCTTCATGACTCATGTCACTGTCTGATGAAACAACTAAATCAAATATTAAATTGATTCTATCTCCACCATCGGTCATTCTAAAATCATGAATTGAAAATTCTGGATTGATTTCTTTTACAATCTCTTCTGTTTTCTTCCTCATTTCATTAATTTCTTCATCATCTGTTACAATTGGATCCATATGAATAGTTGTAATACAATTAAATTCATCATAAATATCTTGTTCCATTTGGTCTATGACATCATGGGCTTTACAAATATCACAATTTGCAGGAACTTCTGCATGGAAAGATACAATCTTTCTTCCTGGTCCATAATCATGTACCATAATATCATGAATTCCTGATATCATTTCATATTTTTTAGTAAATGCCTCTAATTTTTCTACAAATTCTATATCTGGTTTCATTCCTAATAATAAATCTATGGTTTCTTTTAAAGCTTTAAATCCAGTAAATAAGATAAATATAGCAACTAAGATACTAGCATATCCATCAATAGATATTCCAAATATTTTAGCAACAATAGCAGATAATAATACAACAAAAGTTGATATAGAATCTGAAATACTATCATAAGCATTTCCTTTAATTGCTGCAGAATCTATTGTTTTTGCAATTTTGTTGTAAAAAATAAATAGCCATAATTTTGTTAAAACAGCAATCACTAAAATTACAATGGTAACAGTACTAATATCTGGTAATTCTGGGTGAATGATCTTATCAAAAGAACTTTTGAATAATTCAACACCTACTAATACAATTAAAATATCTACAATAAATGCTGTAATATATTCCATTCTGCCATGTCCCCATGGATGGTCTTTATCTATTTTTTTCTGTGAAACTTTAAACCCAATCATCGTAACAATAGATGAACCTGCATCTGTCACATTGTTTAATGCATCTGAAATAATAGAAATGGAATTAGCAAATATTCCAATGATTAATTTTACTGCTGATAATAGGATATTGACAACAATTCCTGTTATACTTGAAAGCATTCCATATTTGGCTCTTGTTTCTGGCTTTTCTACGTTTTTATCTTTTATAAACAATTTTATTAATAAGTTTGTCATGTTTTCCCACTTTCCTTTTCTAAGGCACAAATCTGGTTGCAAAAATTGTAATTATTTTTCAACCTCTCCCCTTCTTTTTATTTAATTGTTATATCACATTTTATGAAATAATACAATCTTTTATTAATTATATTTTCCGATGTATAATCAGCTTCAATATAGCATGCTAACCCATTATTATGCTATATCAAATCTCCACATTTTTTCTTTTTGGCCATTTTAAATAATTCTTTGTCCTTTTTTGTTATAATCATATCTTCTATCTTACCATTATGACATACCTTTAATGTAATTCTTCCTTTTTCAATCATAGGATGTCTTAAGATTCTACTTCCTGAAGTATTACATTTTTCTTTAGATATCGCTATATATGAAAACTTCTCATCTTCATATGGCAAATCTGCATTTTTCAATAATTTATGTACTTTTGTTCTTTCTATTCGAACAATGGAATGACACCAATCCTCATCTGGCAATGGACATACACCTTGAAATGTACATGGTGCAGCAATATGAAGTCCATTGTCTATCGCAATTTTTTGTACTTCTTTAATATTTTTAAACCCTTCTGGTGTTCCCGGTTCTATGATTAGAATAATGTGATTTGAACTTTTTATCAGTTTATTTATGACATCTTTTCTGTTTTCTGGTTTGATTTCATTTAGCATATAACTTGTGACTACCAAATCTGCTTTGGCATCTAAATCATCTTTTACAATATCCATATATTGCCATGAAATATCTTTTAATTTTGGATTTTGAGCCATAAAAGACTTTCCTAATTCTAACATCACTGGTTCTCTTTCAAAACATCGTATGTTTTTTGTAGCTAACAATTCACTAATTGCCCAAGTAGCCGCTCCTGTTCCTGCCCCTATATCCACTACAGATTGTATATTATTATCTATTCTTTCTAATGTATGTTTTAAAGCTGTATAGACTGCTCCATAGGTTGCTGGCATTCTCATAATAGAATAGGCTAATGCTTCTATTTCTGTATTTAATAATGTATCTCCTGTTCTTTTTTGATACATATATTTTTCACTTAACTGACTCGCATATTGTTTTAATTCTGTTAGTTTTACATGATTTAATTTTTCTTCTATCGCATTTTCTAATGCATCTGGTATTTTCATATTGACTCCTCGTTTTTACAATTCTTACAAAACATTTTATTTCTCGTATTCTTTTAATTTTTCTTCTAACAATTTAAAGTTACAACATACTTTTTTTAGAAATTTATTTTTTTGACTTCTATTATATGTTTCTAATATCAAAATTTATAAGTTCTGCATCATTTACTGGTATCATATTATTAAAACCTAACATACCATATTTACCTTTATGTATTTTAAAAATAAAAATGTTATTTTTAATGTTTTGGTGTGCAGGTCTAGGATGTTCCAATGGTACAAAATAATTGTAATCACTTACTTGTAATACAATACCTAAATATACTCTTCTCTTAGTATATTCATCCTCTCTTTGTTCATTATATTGTACTCTTTTATCAAATCGATATAAAAATTTTATATAATTTATATCAATTCTATACAGTTTTAATTTATTCAATAAGTCTCTCCTTTAAAAAATAAAATATAGAGTAGAAGCTTTTGCCCCTACTCTTTTACATACCCTATTTTATAGCTATTATTAGCACTGGCTAGGGATTTCCTCTTTGAACATACCCTACTTCAATACTGTTTGTCAGTATTAGGCTAGGGGTTTCCTCTTCATTTTACCCTACTTGTTAGGATAGGGATTTCCTCTTGTAATATTTTGTAATATTACTCTTTCAGTATATTCATTATACAATATTTTTATACTAAAGTCAATTAATAAAATGCTAATTTTTTACATGTTAAAATTCTCTAATAATATCTTTAACAAATTCCCAACGATTTTTAATAAATTGACCATTTTGATATATTTCTTCTATTTCTTCATAAGTTGCCCATTTTACTTCAGAAACTTCATCTTCTTTCATAATCACTTTACTTAAATCTATATCTTGCTTTAGAAAATAGGTATCTACCCAAACATTTCCCGTTTTAAAATGTGCTAGCATTTTTGCATCTTTTATATTTAAATTTACGCCCATTTCTTCAAGTGCTTCTCTTTCAATCGTTTCTATACTTGTTTCACCTTTTATGACAGAACCACCTGTCATTGCCCATACATTAGGAGATAATCTTTTTTGAGAAGAGCGTTTTTGAATCAGAATTTTATTTTCAGAATTTTTTATCCAGACATCTGCCCCTAGATGATAAAATCCTTCTGGTACTTTTTCTTCTCCTTTTACCATAGTTCTTCCTGTTTTGTTCCCTTCACTATCTAATATATCCCATATTTCCATGTTTTTTCTCCTTTAATTAATCATTTTCAATAATTTCTACTAGTATTCCATCTATATCTTGTATAAAGAAATATGGTTTTCCCAGTCTGCCTTTTTTGATTTCAACTTTTTCACAAATACCATTATTTAATACAAATTCTTTTGCTTTTAAGATGTCCTTTACACCTAATGCAAAATGTTTTGTACCAATTACAGGCAAATCAGTTTCTATTGATTTAGATGTTTGAGGTAATTCTTTATATTCTTTATAGCAAAACATTTCTAACACAATATCATTTAATTTTAACATTCTTATTCTTATGCTATTATCCTCTGCATCCCAACTTTTTAATTCTTTAAAGCCAAACTTTTTATAAAATTCTACACTTTTATCTATATCAGATACACTAATGGCAATATGATTTACAGTAAACATCTTATTCCTCCTATTCTTCTAATTCCTTTTTTATCTCTTTTAACATTTCATCAAAATCTTTAAATTGATATTGAGATAATTGATTGATTTTTTCTCTGTTGCTATCAGAATATTTGTCATATATTACCGCAACTTCTATATTAGCATTATTGGCTGCCTCTACACCTACCAAAGCATCTTCTACAATCAAACATTCTTCTGGCTTAACATGTAACTTTTTCATAATTTTATCATGCACTTCTGGGTTAGGCTTAATGGCTTTTACATCATTTTTGGCATAGATAATTGAAAAATAATCTTCTAAATTTGCTTTGCTTATAATGTTTTGGTTTTCTGTTTTATAACAGTCAATAGCAGGTTGATTAGTTGTACTAGCAATTGCTAATATATATCCTTTTTCTTTTAAGTATTTTATTACCTTTTCCGCATTTGGTTTATAGTCTATTTTTTCTTTTAAGTATCTATTTGCAATGTCATATCGTATTTTCTTGATTTCATCTTTTGACATAGTTGCATGATATTTTTCTTTTAAGAAACCACAATATTCTAAATACGGATCTTGTTCTTGTTTATATTCCTTTAATTTATCATCTCTTTGTTTTGCTATATCTACATCATCAATTGTTCCATCTCCAATTGTTTTGATAAGCTCTTCATCTATAGCATTCCATATACCGATAGAATCTATTAGTGTTCCATCCATATCAAAAATAACAACTTTCTTATTTTTTAACATCTTTCTACTCCTTTAACAAAGTATTATTTTTTATATAATCTGCTATTTCTTCAAAAACTTTATCTTGATGTAATATTTCTTTTTTATGATTTTCTACAAAAAAATCTGATATTGTTTTTGAACCATTTTCTATTAAGTTTTGTATTCTTTCATCTTTTAAAAGTTGTTTATTTTCATCTTTATTTGCATCTAGAGAATGTTCTTCACAATATAACTTACATTGTATATCTGATTCTAACTTATCACACATTTTTGCAAAAATAGATTCTTTTGTTTTCATATTTTCAAATTCTTCTATCAATTCTAATAATTCTTCTTTTTTTGTTAAATCTTTTAATACATCCTCTACTGCTGTTTTTCCCATCTTTCTTTTTTCTTCTTGTGAAATTTTATCAAATGGTGTAAAATCTTTTATCTCTATTTCTTCTAATTCATGAATAACAAGCATTTTAATAACTTTCATTAAATCTATGTTAAAATCATATTCTGAATCAATGGCAATTGCTAGCATACATGTACCATAAATATGTTCTGCTACACTTTCTACTCTTTCTCTTTCAATATGCCATACTTTCCAACCATTTCTTATTTTATCTTTTAATGTTGATGCTAAGACATAGAAATGGATGATATTTTCTATTTTTTCTGTATTCATTTTCTTTTCCTCTTCACTCTTCTATTTTTTGTTTAAGTTCTTCTATTATTTGATGATAGTTATCATAATTTTTAGTTACATCATCTATGGTTTCTATATCTCCACTAGATAAGTTTCTTAAAAATACTGCATTAAAATCCATAAAATCTTCTTCTGCTAAGCTTTCAAAATATGTTTTTATATTATCTGCTATCTCTTTATTTTCTTCCTCATCCATTTGACCTACTGTGATAATATATACTTTTTTCCCTTTTAATAATTCAGCATGACTAGAATATGGATTTAATCTATCTATTACATTTTTTAAAATTCCAGGTATATGATTCATATATATTGGAGTTGCTATTACAATTTTATCAGCTTTTTTCATTTCGTCATATATTTCTCTCATATCATCATCAATCACACAATATTCTTTTAAATTATTCACACAAGAACTGCACCCTAAACAATATTGAATATTTTTATCAGCTAATGCTATCAATTTATCATTCTCGCCTTTTAAATCTTCTAGTATCTTATAGCAATTTTTCTTTCTATTACTCCCACTTATATATAGAGTCATATTTATTCCTCCTCATAGGCTTCATTATATTCATTATTCTAACTTATTTTTTATACAAATTCAACAAAATTGATTTATTTTTATATTAATATTTAAGGTCACAAATTGTGACCTTATACTTTTTTGTTTTCATGTATGAAATAATTTTTTTAATACTCTATTTTTTTAGAATCTGCATTATTCCTATCTTCTCTGTAATGACAAAGGCAATTCTAATCCATTGTTTTCTAATAAATCTTTATTTTGTAAAATCATTTTTGTATCTCCATCAAATATAATCTTTCCATTTGCAATTAAAATTGTCCTGTCACAAGTATCATAAATTAAATCCAAATCATGTGAAGTAACAATTTTTGTTCCCTTCAAAGAATTTAGTACATTGATAAATCTTCTTCTATTTTTAGGATCTAATGCAATTGTTGGTTCATCAAAGATTAAGATATCTGGCTTCATAGATAAAACAGTTGCAATCGATACTAGTTTTTTCTCTCCTCCAGACAAACGGTAAATTTGTCTATCGTGTAATTCTTCAATTCCTATACTTTTTAAAGCTTCTATTGTTCTTTCATTTACTTCTTCTTGTGAAAAGCCATAGTTTCTTGGTGCAAATGCAACATCTTCATAAACGGTTGGCATAAATAATTGACTATCACTATCTTGGAATACATACCCTATTTTTTGTCGAATTTCTTGTAAATTTTTCTTTTCTACTTTTAAGTTATCTATCATGATATTTCCTTGATAGTTTAATTCCAATCCTACTAACAGCTTTAAAATTGTTGATTTTCCAGCACCATTTGCTCCTATTATTCCAACACTTTCTTCATCTTCTATTTTAAAATTCATATTAGAAAGTGTTTGTTTTTTACTACCACTATATGAAAAAGAAACTTCTTTTACTTCTATCATAATTTTTCCTTTCTACTATCAAAGGTTGCCAAAGGGGACGTGTTATTTTGGCAACTTATAAAAATCATTATAAACTATAAATTCATCTCCAATATTAGTAATGTCAGGTTGCCAAAATAACACGTCCCCTTTGGCAACCTTTGATATTTTAAATAAATACACCACCAATTATCTCAAAAATAGGCACAAATCTAAGTATGATAAGTAATATAAGCATTAACCAAAAGTATATCCAACTTTTTTTACCTGCTTTTTCTTTTTTAATAAAAAAGGTGTCTGGATCAAAACCTCTAAGTTCCATACTTTCATAAACGACTTGTGCTCTATCTATACTTCTTAGCATTAAACTTCCTATTAAGCTTCCCCATGCTTTATAATGTACTCCTCTTTGATTTGGTGCTCGCATTTGATAGGCTACCCATATTCTTTGTACTTCTTTTAAGAAAACAATGATATATCGATAAATCAGCATAACCACTGTAATTAAAATATTGGGCATATGAATCATTTTTAAAGCATAACAAATCTCTTCTATGGATGTTGTTAAAATTAAAAAATAGGATGCCAATATGGCAAAAATTCCTTTTAGCAATAAAGTAAACATAGAAATCATACCAGTTGTAACTGGTACAATCCCTATGTAAGTGATAATGGTTCTATCTAATATGGGATTAGCAATTCCTAAGATAAACAATAATAATAAAACCACTTTCAAACTTTTTAAAGCATTTTTTATAGATAAATCTCCTATTATACTTATCAAAATTAAATAGATACTCATTGCCAATGTCGTCACTAAATTATATTTATCAATAGATGTTAATAAAATAATATAGATAATTGTAATCAGTAATTTTACAAGTGGATGTATTTTGTTTAAATATCCATTATGATTTGCATGATTATCCATATGATGTACTGTTTTTATAGCATTATCAATTTTGTTCATTTACTGTATTTCCTTTATTTCTTTTAATTTTTATAATATATCCAACAACCATCAAAAAGACAACTGTTATCACACAACCTACAATTCCTGAAACAGAAGTACCGATTGTCGATTCACTATCTTTAAATGTATAGTCTGGTAAGAAAGAAGTTGCACTTTGGATGCTTTCAGCTGTTTCATGAGCTGTATCGTTTCTTTCTTCTACTTCTGTATCTCCCGTAATTTGTTCAATAGACCATTCTAAGCCATCTGGATTAGAAGACGCTAGAAGTGACATACCGCCACCAATAATAACTAACAAACAAACAAGAATAGCAATTGTCTTTTTATATGAAAATTTTGCTTGCTTTTCTGTTTTTTGTATTCCATTCCATAACATTTCAGGTCTTGCTTCATAAACAAAGCAAAGAACGGCTGCTGTAATAACTCCTTCGATTAACCCAATTACCAAATGAATTGGTTGCATAGTGGCTACAAAAGTTCCAAATGGCAATTCTGTAATTCCTGAAGCCAATGTTTCTAATGTTACTGAAAATGCTCCTAACTGCAAAGTTAGTACACAACCTACCAGAGAAGCAAGTATAATTCTTCTCTTTGTCATTCCTTTTTTCATGGTTAACTTCCAAATGAGAGAACCTATAAAACAACCATAAAATGCCATATTCCATACATTGGCACCTAATGCTAATAATCCCCCATCTGCAAAAAATAAACATTGAATTAATAAAACGCCTATCATACTTAGGAAACCTGCAAAAGGTCCTAATATACTACTTAGTAACAAACCTCCACATAAATGCCCTGATGAGCCAGTTCCTGGTATGGTAAAATTCACCATTTGTGTTGCAAATACAAATGCTCCCATAACGCCCATCGTTGGTATTTTCTTTTTAAAATCTTCTTCTTTTCTTATTTTTCTAATTGAATATGCTGCTACAAGCCCACTTGCTACGTACATGGTAGCACCTACTGCTGGACTTATCATTGCATCTGCCATGTGCATGTTTTGTTCCTCCTTTTAGTTTTTTATACCAAAGTTGCCAAAGGGGACGTGCCATTTTGGCAACTTTTATATTTAAAATAAATTAGATTAGCATCTTATGAAAATTTTTAATGGTTGCCAAAATGGCACGTCCCCTTTGGCAACTTCTTAACTAATCAAAACTACCACTTTTTAATCCTGATAAATCTAATGTGACATAAGAAAATCCTAAATCTTTTATTTTTTCTACAATATTGTCATCTTTTTTATGTTTTATGTTGTTTAAAATGATTTCAAAATCTTCTGGATTCACTTCAATTCTTGCTATATTATCATGAACCCTTACTCGTACTTTTTGGATTCCTAATTCTTTTATCATTTCTTCACTCTGTTCTACTTTTTTTAGTCCTTCTTCTGTTAAATTTGTATTATATGGAAATCTCGTTGCTAAACAAGAATTAGATGGTTTATTCCAAAATGGAATTCCTAAAGTTTTACTATATTGTCTTATCTCTTCTTTAGAAATTTCAAATTTGGCAAGTGGACTAATGATACCCACTTCTTCTGTTGCCTTATTCCCTGGTCTATATACAATCAAATCATCTGCATTTTTCCCATCTAAAAGATATTCATATCCATTTTCATTCGCTGCTTTTTTAAGGATTGTCATTAACTCTTTTTTACAATGATAACATCTATCTTTATGATTTTCTCTAAATTCCGTAATTTTTAATGGTTTATATGGTACTTCTATATATTGAAAATGATTTTCTTTTAAAAATGTAATTGCTTCTTCATAATCTTTTCTTGGCACCATAATGCCATTGGCAATAACTGCTAATACTTGATTTTTGGGTAATACTTTATTGGCTGTAAATAGCAAATAACTAGAGTCGATGCCTCCTGAATAAGCAATGGCTACTTTTTTTAATGTTTTCAGATACTTTTCTAATTGTGTTTGTTTTTCCATTTATGTTTCTCCTATTTTATTTTTTCTATCAATACCATTGATTAAAGCAAATTATCTTATTTGACAATGCCTGTGTAATCAATCCAATGAGCTTTTCCTTAAGTTTAATTTGTTACTCTCTTCCATTAACTGCTAAATGATTGATTTGATTTGCTAGATATCCGGCACCATATCCATTATCAATGTTAACAGTCGCAATACCATTACTACAAGAATTAATCATTCCTAATAGAGCTGTTATACCTCCTAAATTTGCACCATATCCTACAGATGTTGGAACAGCAATAACTGGTACTTTTGCTAGTCCTGCTACTACAGAAGCCAATGCACCTTCCATTCCTGCAATGGCAATAATGCAATTTGCTTTTTCTATTTTTTCTCTTTGTGATAAAAGTCTATGAATTCCTGCTACGCCAACATCATAAATTCTCTCTACATAGCTTCCAAAGAATTCTGCTGTTTCTGCTGCTTCTTCTGCTACTGGAATATCTGATGTTCCTCCGGTACATACAACAATATTTCCTATTTTCTCTTTTGGTTTTTCAATTTTTAAAATTCTTGAAAGTGAATTATATTGTACTTCTGGAATCTCTTTTTTAACTAATTCAAATTGTTCTTTACTTGCTCTTGTTCCTAATACCTCTCCATTTTCTTTATAAATGGTTTTATAGATTTTAGATAAGTATTCATCTGGCTTACTTTGACAATATATCACTTCTCCTGTGCCAATTCTTTCTTTTCGATTATGATCAATTTTAGCATATCCTAAATCTTCATATTGATTATGTTTGATTTCTTTTTCTGCTTCTTCAACACTCATTTCATGATTTTGAATTTTTTCTAATATTTCTTTCATCTCCATGATTTTATGTTTCCTCCTTTAATGTCCAAACAGAAACGTCCCCAATTGTCCCTAATTTTTTTCATCAAATTTTAGATTATATAACTCCTTTAATGGAATATCATTCTTTTTAGCCAATTCTTTCATACTTTCATATTCTGGGTAAATATATGTTTCTCCATTATTGACAACTTTTTTTGCTTTTAGCGTACCATATTTTGTATCAATTGCAATTTGTTCTCTTTCTAATTCTGTTCGATATTCATAACGATAGCGAATACCAATAGTCGTTGTTTCTTTGAATATGATATTTTGTAATTTTTGGATGTCTGGTTCTTTACATACAACTGTTAAACGATATGCTGGTCTATTTTTTTTCATAAAGATTGGTGTATAAAATACATCTAATGCTCCATTTTCGAATAACAATTCTTCTGTATATCCTAATATTTCTCCAGAACAGTCGTCAATATTCGTTTCCATGACCACAATTTTTTGATTTTCTTCTTGCATTTCACCATAGTATACTTTTAATACATTTGGTATTTTTAAATCTTTTGTTCCTGCTCCCCAACCAATTTTTTGAATCTTCATAGCAGGTAAAGTTGTAAATTCAGAACTTAATTCTGCAATGATGGCTGCTCCTGTTGGTGTTACTAATTCTGTATCAATATCGATTTGTCTAAATTCCACATTAGAGTTAGCAAATATTTCACTTGTTGCTGGAACAGGTACTGCCATTGTTCCATGAGCACATTCAATAAAGCCATGTCCGTCATTTACAACACTTGATATAATCTTATCTGGATGAATTTTATTAATTAAAATAGCTGTACCTACAATATCTACAATAGAATCAATCGCACCTACTTCATGGAAATGCACTTCATCTAATGGTTTGTTATGTACTTTACTTTCTGCTTTGGCTACTCTCATAAATATTCTTTTCGCTAAATCTTTACTTTCTTCATCAATATCACTATTATCAATAATTTCACATACATCATGTAAGTTTCTATGTTCATGGTGGTAATGGTGCTCATGACTATGTTCATTGTTATGTTCTTCATGTTCATGATGATGGTCATGCTCTTCATGAACGTGAGAGTGCTCATGTTGATGCTGTAAAATCACATCAACATGAGTACCTGTAATTCCATTTTTTACTTTTTTAGATATATCTATTGTATAACCATCTATATGCAATTTTTTTAATTCTTCTACTAGATAGTTTTCATCACCAATAATTTCTGTTAATGCTGCTAAGGTCATATTACCACTGATTCCACTTGAACAATCAAAATATAATGTTTTCATATCTTTCCTCTTTCTTTTTTAATCTACATTTATCATTTCATACTCTCTTGTTCCAAATCCAAGCTCTGCTGCAGCTTCTATAGTATGAATACCATTTTGTCTTTCTACTCTTGCTACAAAATGATCTCTTCCTGGATCTTTTGAATTATATATTAAATCCATACAAGCTTGATCAATAGCGATTGGATCTGTACTTGCTAAAATACCAATATCTTTCATACAAGGATCTTCTGCAACTGCACAACAATCGCAATCAACAGATAAATTGCACATTACATTAATAAATACAATATTTTTTCCAAAATATTTAACCACACTAGAAGCTGCATCTGCCATTGATTCTAGAAATTTGTCTTGTTCTGGTAGATTAGCCCATATTTTCGTTTGATCCTTAGATTGTCCTGCAGAATGTATCCATGACTTTCCTTCTGATGACGCACACCCTATTGATAATTGTTTTAATGCTCCACCATATCCACCCATTGGATGACCTTTAAAATGTGATAAAACAAGCATAGAATCATATTTTTCAATATCTTTTCCAACAAAATTTTCTTTTAATATTTTTCCATTAGGTATTTCTAAAACGACATCTGGTCCTTCTGCATCCATAATATCGACATCAAAATATTTAGTCCAACCATAATCATCAATTAATTTTTTATGCTTTTCTGTTGAATTTCTAGCACCTTCATAAGCAGCATTACATTCAACAACTGTTCCATTAACCTTTTCTACAATAGCTTTAACAAATTCTGGTCTAATATAGTTTTGGTTTCCTTCTTCTCCAGAATGTAATTTAACTGCTACCTTGCCAGGTAAATTAACTCCTAATGTTTCATACATCTTTACAACACTTTCTGGAGTAATCTCCTTTGTAAAATATACTTTTGATTTTTCCATTAAAATCCTTCCTTTCTTTAAAATCAAAGCTAACGGATGTTTCTAAATCCTTTTTTTGATTCAGTAGCCCCTAAAGTTTGATTATAATTTTTTCATTGTTCTAAAATTTATTTATTTCACAAGATCTTTTATAGTCTGTTCCTATGCTCTAAAAATGAAGTTTCAAAAAACATCCTATTCACCCAAAGCTTTTGCTACTTTTTCAAGCTCTTCTCGAATGGCAATATGTTGTGGACAAGCCTTTTCACATTGACCACATTTAATACATTCACTAGCTTTCTTTAATCCATGTCCACCAACTAACCAATCTTCTTGATGTTTTGCCGCTGCCATATCTTTATACAATGTTAAATAATTCATTGCTGTGAAAGATCCAGATATACCAATATGCATTGGACATACTTTTGCACAATAATTGCAACTTGTACAAGGGATTAAAGGAATTGTATTTAATACTTTTTGTGCTTCTGTAATCGTTTCTTCTTCTTTATCTGATAATTTTGTAAAATCTTTCATGTAAGAAATATTATCATCCATTTGTTCTATACTGCTCATTCCAGATAGTACAGTAATAATTCCATCTAAACTTGCTGCAAATTTAATTGCCCAAGAAGCAAGTGATGCATTTGGATTGGCTTTTTTAAATACTTCTGCCACTTGTTCTGGTGGATTTGCAAGCATTCCACCTTTTACTGGTTCCATGATGATAACTGGTTTTCCGTATTTTCTTGCTACTTCATAACATTCTCTAGATTTAATTGCTGGATTTTCCCAATCAGCATAATTGATTTGTAGTTGTACAAATTCCATCTCTGGGTGTTTTTGTAAGATTTCTTCTAATTCTTCTGGTGTTGAATGGAATGAAAATCCAATATGTTTTATTTTTCCTTCTTGTTTCTTTTCTTGAATCCATGACCACATATCAAAATCATCAAATGCTTTTGTTCTAGATTCTCCTAAGTTATGTAATAAATAAAAATCAAAATATCCAGCACCAGTTTGTTTTAAGGATGTTTCAAATTGATTGATTGCATCTTCTCTTGTTTTACAATTTATCCAAGCTGCATTTTTTGTTGCTAATTGAAATTTTTCTCTTGGATAACGTTCTACTAATGCTTGTCTAATGGCATCTTCACTTCCAGCATATGCCCATGCTGTATCAAAATATGTAAATCCTGCTTCTAAAAAGTGATCTACCATTACTTTGGTTTGTTCAACATCAATTTTGTCATCCTTCATAGGTAATCTCATTAGTCCAAATCCTAGTTTTTTAATTTCTTCTCCTAAATATGCCATCTTGATTCCTCCTTCATTTATTTTAATTTTTTGTTTATTATTTACTTCAAACTTTTCTTTGCATTTCAAATCATTAACCTAACTTATTATATTCTTCATCTGTTACAGGCTCACACCATTCATTTGATGTATCTTCTCCTGGTACTTCAAAGGCTAAATGACTAAACCAACAATCTTTTTTAGCTCCATGCCAATGTTTTACATTTGCTGGTATTACTACTACATCTCCTGGTTTTAAACTTCTTGCTTCTTTTCCTTCTTCTTGATACCAACCTTCTCCATCTACACAAATAAGGATTTGTCCTCCTCCTGTACTTGCATGGTGAATATGCCAATTATTTCTACAAGCTGGTTCAAATGTTACATTAGCAATAAATATTGGTGATTCCTCTGGTTTTGTTAATGGGTTTAAATAAGAATTTCCTATAAAATATTGTGCAAATCCTGTATTTGGTTCTCCTAATCCAAACATTCCTCCATGTTCTGTTTTGTTTTCATTATTCATAATTTTTTCCTCCTTTATATTTATTTTTTAATTTATGTTATCATTTATTTTGAACATTTGACATAATCTTATTTCTAATATATACGCATTTTAAAAATCATTCAAATTATATCATTACATTAGATTTTTATCTAATATATTTTTGTCATATAAATCAATTTTGTAATTTAATCTATCATAAGCCTCTTGCATAGCATCTAATTTTTCTTTTAATATTTTTCTTTGCTCTACCAAAATTTCTCTTCTCTCTTTTACAGTCTTATCTCCTTCATCAAATAATTGTAAATATCTTTTCAAAAAGCTAATTTCTAGACCTGCAGCTCTCATACATTTTACAAATCGAATTCTTTGTAAATCGTTTTCTGTATAATTTCTAATACCATTTTTTCCTTTAGCAATTGGTCCAATTAATCCCTCTCTTTCGTAATATCTTAGTGTATCTGTTGTTAAATCAAACTCTTTAGCCACTTCTGATATTTGCATAATATCGCCTCCTTCCTATTGTTTTGTTTCTATTTATATATTTTGAGTTTTATTATAAATTTGCTTTCATTTATTATATATCACTTAGAGTTTACTTCAAGTCAATACTTTTTTATATATTTTTTAACTTTTTTACAAATATTTAAAAAAGTTTAGGAAACAGACCTAATAAGTTTTGGAAACAATGTATTTTTCTTTTCTTGCAAATTTGATTAGAGAAAAAATATAGAATGTAAAAATAAAAAAAGGGAAATTTGAGTCCGTCCCCAAAATCCCTTTTTATCTTTTATTTTTATTTAGTGGTGTCCATAAACCTAATGTTTCTTTTGGCACTTTTTTATGATTTTTACATTGTTCTGGAAGATTGTCCTCTGTAAAAATTTCTGTATAGGTATTTGTACAATTTTTTGATGCTAAACAACCTGTTGTTTTACATACAGTTCTTTCTACAATCCCTTCTGGTCTTACAAAAGTAGCACTTGGTAAATCTTTATGTATGTCTGTCATAACTGCATCCCAGATTTGTCCTGCTGGGTTTCCATTATAATATACGGTTTCACTATTATCATATCCATACCATGTTGCAGCTGAATAATATGGTGTAAATCCACAAAGCCATCTATCATAATCATTATCTGTTGTTCCTGTTTTTGCTGCCACATCCATTCCTGGAATAGCACAATATGTTGCCGTTCCTCCTGATTTTACAGGTTCTTGTATAATTGTTTTCATTATATACGCATTTTGCTTTGAAATTACTTGTCTTGTTTCTTGTTTTGGTGTTAAAACTGTATTTCCATTAGCATCTGTGACACTTGTATAAAATGTTGGTGTAATATATACGCCATCATTTGCAATTGTTCCATAGGCTGATGCCATTTCTAATGGGCTAACACCACTTGTCATTCCTCCTAATGCTAAACTTAATACATTATCTGTAACAGGATCTAATGAGCTAATTCCCATATTTTGTAAATATTCTAATGATTTTTTTGGTGTTAATTCTACCATAATCTTAACAGCTGGTATATTTTGTGAAGTTCTAATAAAGCTTCTAATATTGATTAACCCTTTAAATCCATTATAATTTTTCGGTTCATAATTTTTTCCAAATCTTGTACTACTATCATCATAAACAGTTGCAGCTGTTATAATCTTTTCTTGTAATGCTGGTGCTACGTCTGCTAAAGGTTTGATACTAGAGCCTGTTTGTTTTTCCATTTGTGTTGCTCGATTCCAACCTGCACTTGTTTTTTCTCCAAAGCCTCCTGCAACAGCTACTACATTTCCTGTTTTATAGTCAACAATGGCCATTCCTGATTGACTATGTTCATTTAATAATGTTCCATCACTATTTCTTTCTCTTCCTTTGATGATATATTTTTCTTTTGCATATTCTTCTTCTAATCGAGTTTGAATATTCATATCTACCGTAGAATGAATGGTAAGTCCACTACTATATACATAGTTTTTCGCCATTTGTTCAGTCATATTCTTTTCTTCCATGACTTGTTCTACAACTTGTGAAATAACCGCATCTGTATGGTATGAAAATACACTTCCACCCATGATTTCTCCCGTACCAAACTGTAATCCATTTTGTACTTCTGTAACTGCATTTTGATATTCTTCTTCAGATATATAGCCTAATTCTTTCATTTTATCTAAAACCGTTATGGTTCTATTTTTTATTTTTTCTGAGTTATCTACAATTGTATTATATGGATTATATGAATTTGGTGAATGATTAATTCCAGCCATAAAAGCACATTCCGCTAAAGATAAATCTTTTGCACTTTTATCAAAATAATATTCAGCACCAAGCTCTACTCCATGTAAATTATTGGCTCCAACAAATAATATATTTAGGTATAATTCTAATATTTGCTCTTTTGATATCATTCTCTCTACTTGATAAGCTCTTTGCCATTCTCTTATTTTTCTTTTAATTCCTTCAATTCCTGTACTTTCATTATCATTTGTTATATTTTTTACTAATTGTTGTGTAATGGTACTTCCACCATAACTACTATTACCATTTAATAATGTATTGGCAATTGCGCCTGCGGTTCTTTTAAAATCGACACCACTATGTTCATAAAATCTTTCATCTTCTATTGCTATATATGCTTTTGGTAAGTATTCTGCCATGTCTTCTAAAGTAATAATTTTTCTTTTTTCGTCACCACTTAAGTCTGCAAGTACTGTACCATTTTGATCTACTATGACAGAATTCGATACTTTTATTACTAAATCTTCTTTGCTAATTTGTATATCTTCATTTCCATACCAACCTAATAATAATCCTGCAAATCCCCACATTCCTGCAATTAGCGCTAATAATAGAAGAATAATGATTATTAAGAAAAACTTTATAATAAATTTTAGGATTCTATGTTTTTTTCGTTTTTCTTCTTTTCTTGCTTTCTTTTCTTTTTTTGCTTGAAGTTTAGCTTCTTTTTTCTGTTTTTTATCTATTTTATGTTTTTTGTTTTTTTCTACTTTTCTCCACTCATCATTTTTCTCTTCAATGTCTTCTGTTTTTGGTTCTCTTGTTTTTGGTTCTCTTGTTTTTGATTCTTCTTTTTTGTCTTGCTTCTTTAATTTTTTTATTTTTTCTTTTTTCTTTTTTATTCTTTTTTCTTTCTTTTCTTTTTGGTTAACCTGCTTTTTTTCTAATGTTTGCGCTTCGTTTTCTTTATTTTCTTGTATTTGGTTTGGTCTTTCCTCCAATAAAATGGCTGTCTTTGGTTTTATTTCACTTTTTTCTTGTTCTGCTCTACTGTTCTTCTCTTTTATATTCACAATATTTTCTAAATTCTCTATCTTTTTATTGATTTCAGTATCAGGCATATGTTGTTTATTGTTTTCTAGATTTTCTTTAATATTGTTGTTTTCAACCTTCTGCTTTATATTCTTTGAAGTGCTATTTCTTGCTTTTTTATGCATTCTTTTTCTATTTAGATTTTGTTTATTATAATTTTTACTATTTCTTTTTTTCTTCTTTTTTTTCATGCCTTATACCTCCTTTTGCTATATTTTTGGCTAAATTCAGCACCTCAATTATTATTATTTATATTGAATTTTATTTTTAAAAATATATTTTATGAATATTACAACATTTTACAAAAAAATGCAACTATATTTTATCATATTTTTCCTTAAATTACCATATTCTTTTTAGCTTTTTAAGAATTTTTTGTTTCCTTTATTATTATTTTTAATTTTCTACTTATTTAAGCAATCTAACCTTGTTATATACGGAAAAATCCACACAAGTTTAATATAAAAGTCGATTTTTTCTATACAATAAAAGAACTACCAACAATGGTAGTCCTAAAAATAAAAGGGGATGTTATTTTGTACCAAAGGCTTTTTTAGGCGAATGGTACTTTATTGTTATTGAGTTTACCACTTTAAGTATACTCTAAGTCAATACTTTTTTATAAATTTTTTACAAAATGTAAAAGAAATCTTATCAATTCTTGATTCATAAAGAAGCCTTCTTTTTAAATAATTTTTTCACTATGAATATCAAATGGTGGTGTACATATGATAACAAATTTTACTTTTCCTTCAATACTATGTTTTGCATTGATAGGAATTTCTACAAAGTCTCCTTCTTCTACTTCACCTTTTTCATCATTTATAGTAACTGTTGCTTTTCCATTTAATATATAATAATATTTTGTATTTTTCTCATTTATAAAAGTACCATGAAACCCATCTAATTCTCCTATTACAAAATCCATAGTTTTTTCTTTTTCAGCAAATAAATCTGTTATCGTCATATTCTCTCCTACGCTTCTTTTAGGTGCATTTTTATACTTATAAATCATTATATTCTCCTTTACATCTATTTTCCTAAATATTCTGTATCATCAAAAACTTCTAATGGAAATATTTTATTTTCTTCTAAAGCTTTCAAATGAGCTATATTGATATCATAACTTCTTAATTCTTCTCTTGACATATGTTTTATTGTATCCATATCTATCCATTGTACATCTAGGATTTCATCTGTATCAAATGCTATATTTTCCTCAATGACATCTGCTGTAAATTTTACTAATATCCTTGTTCCTTCTGGTTTATTAAATGAACATATCGGCAATACTCCTGTCAATTTCACTTTACATCCTGTTTCTTCAAGCGTTTCTCTTATGGCTGCATCTGTTATTTTTTCTCCCTCTTCCATATGCCCTGCTGGATAATTCCATTGTCCATAACATTTCTTTTTTGCTTCTTTTACCATAAGTATTTTGTTTTCTTTTCTTACAATACACCCTGCTATAACTACCATAATATTTTCCTCCCACATATTTTATTGCCTTTACTATATCATATATTTTCTTTTTTCTCAATCTATGCCAGTCTATATTAACAAAAAATACCTGAAAATATCAGGTATCTAGCTTTTATTCACTATTCTTTACAAACATAATTTGTTTTTTTATTTTTTTATCCTCTTCCTCTTCAAATTTATACAATTCTTTAAAACCATATTTTTCATGTAAGCGAATAGATGGTATGTTATTTTCATTGATGCAACTATATATTGTATAATTACTAAATTTATCTAATACATATGCTAATAACTTTTTAGCAATTCCTCTTCCCATAAATTCTTTTCTTGTAACCACTTCCCAAATATATACAACATTTTCTGTCATGTTTTCTATTTTATTTGGAAAACCTTCTATTTCACAAAAATCATTTCCTTGATAAACAGCAATATATCCGTGCTGGGACATTTTCTTCTAAATATACCACCTTCAATATTTTTTCATTCTTTAACAGCATTTGATTACTTTCTTCTGTAATATATCCACTATTATTTTCTTCCCATATTTTTTGAATATCTTCTAAATATTGATTTTCTACTATCATTTATTTCTCCTCTTAGACAAAAATATGTAGATTTATAGTAACTCTACATATTTATTTTTTACATTTTTTATTATTATATGTGCTTAATTTATATTATTTTTTATATTCTATTAATAAAAAATATCAGCAGATATTTTTTCATACCTGCTAATATCTCATAATATTAATGTCTAAAATGTCTCATTCCTGTGAAAATCATGGCAATTCCATATTCATTACATTTATCAATTGAATCTTGGTCTCTTATAGATCCACCTGGTTGGATAATTGCTGTGATTCCAGCTTTATGTGCAGCTTCTACACAATCTGAGAATGGGAAGAATGCATCTGATGCAAGGACAGCTCCTTTTGTTACACCTTCTCCTATTAACTCTTCTGCATGTTCTACTGATTGCTCAGTAGCCCAAATTCTATTTACTTGTCCAGGTCCAATTCCGATTGATTGTTTATCTTT